>DASWMG010000347.1:0-4497 GCA_036399875.1 Solirubrobacterales bacterium | reverse complement strand
CACAGTTGCCCGGCCGAGGCGGAGCCCGAGAGCCTCCTCGACCCCCAGCAGCAGTTCACCACGCCCTGGGGCGAGCCCAACCACGGCCCGTGCGACAAGTGCGGCGGGGAAGGCAGCGTCCGCTACGAGTGCAAGTCGTGCCTCGAGGACGGCGCCGACGCCGAGTGCCCGGCCTGCGAGGGCCGCGTCCACTTCCAGGGCGTCTGCCCGCCCTGCGAAGGGAAGGGAGTCATCGACCGCACGAAGCGGCGCGGCATCGCCGTCTTCCCCTCGCGGGCCGGTCTCTACCGATACCTCGCCGAGCGTGACGCCGAGGTGAGCGACAGGGTGGTGGTCGAGCTGGAAGGAGAGCTGAGCGACGACGGCGACCTCGACGCCGACGCGGGGGCGCTGCTCCTCCATCCCACCCGCGTCGTCTCCGTGCGACCCTTCGACCCCGAGCTGTTCGAGGAGGTCCGCCAGCGCGTCCACGAGAGGGCGCCGGACGCAACCACTTGATCGGCCCTGATTATTCGCCTACCCTGCGTGACCGTGGGCGAGGCGAGCGACAAGGTCACCCTGATCACGCTGGGGCCGGAGGGCACCTGCCACGAACGCGCCTGCCGCCGCTACATGGAGTTCCAGGGGGTCGAGGGCTACGGGTTCGAGCTGATCACCGACTTCCACGTCGGTCTGGAGATGCTGCGCGAGGGCGACGAGCGCACCTTCCTCGTCCAGTGCAGCGCCCATCCCAAGGTCCACGAGATCACCGAGAAGTACTGGACCGAGGTCTGGGTCGTGGACACCTTCATCTTCCCGACCAAGCACCTGGTGGTCCTGGCGCGGAAGGAGGTCGAGCGGGCGCGCTCGCTCGGGATCGTGCCGGCGACCAAGGGCTACGTCGACCTCTCGCAGTGGGACGAGATCATCGACGTCCCCTCCAAGCCGCTGGTCGGCGAAGGACTGCTGCGCGGCGACTACGAGGCGGGCCTAACCCACATGGAGCACCTGGAGGAGCACCCCGACGAGTTGCGGCTCGATCTCGACATCGGCGAAATCGACACCACCTGGGTCGTCTACGGCAAGGAGAAGCGGTTCCAGGGCGACGTGATCGGAATCCCGTCCGCCGAGCTCTTCCGGGCGCCGCAGCCGGTCTGACCGCGCTGACCGCGAGCAGGAGCCCGCTCTTCTCGCAGTTTGCGGGAACCGCCGTGGCTGCCCCCTAGCGCCGCGCCGGACCGGGCGCTAAGTTCGATTTGCGACTGGCAGAGAGCGCAACCGCGGAAGCCCAGCGGTACGGCTCTCGAAGGTGGCGTGACGAGCTTCTGAGCGCGAAGGCTACGCGCGCGGCAGGCAAACGAGCGCGACCGGCCGGTCGCTTTTTTCGTTGTCCGGGTTCTGTTGTCCGGGGTGCCGCCTAGCTTGTGCGGCGGCCGTTGGAGAGCCTGCCCTCTCCGGCCCGCGACCGGGGCGCACCCTGGGAGCCGGCGTCGCGGACGGAACCCCGTAATCACGCCGCGACTAGCCCGCCCGCTCCCGCTTCCTGCCGGCCTTGGCCGACGGGACGATTCCCGCGGATATAGCGCGGTTTCGGCCCGTCGGCGGATGGTCAGCCGGCGCCGCGGGGCCTCAGCCGGCGTCGGCGTAGGCCGGCTCCCGCTCGCCGTCGGGCGCCATCTCATGGCCGTGCGCCGGCGCCGGCGCCTCCCTCATCGCAAAGACCGCGACGAGGAAGGCGGCGCCGACCAGCGCCGCGCCGACCACATAGGCGAGGTGGAAGCCGGAGTTGAGCGCCTCCTTGAAGGCCGTGCCGGCCTCTTCCAGCGAGTGGGTGCGCTCGGTGGCGAGCGTCGCCAGCACGGCGAGGCCGATCGCGCCGCCGACCTGGGCGGACGTGTTGACCACGCCCGAGGCCAGGCCGGAGTCCTCGGGGGTCGCCCCCGACATAGCCAGCGTCATCAAGGCGGGGAACGAGCTGCCGATGCCCAGCGCCACGACGATCATCGCCGGCAGGATGTGGGTGACGTAGTCGCCGTCCACCGGCGTGCGGGCGAAGAGCAGCAGCCCGGCGGCGATCATGACCAGGCCCGGGATCAGCGTGCGCCGCGCCCCGAAGCGCATGATCAGCTTCTCGGCGAAGCCGAGCGAGAGCGCCCCCATCACCACGGTCGCCGGCAGGAAGGCGAGGCCGACCTGGAGCGCGTCGTAGCCGAGGATCCGCTGCATGTAGAGGGCGCCGAGGAAGAACATCGAGAACATGCCGGCGACCAGCAGCGCCTGCACCGCGTTGGCGCCCGAGACGTTGCGCGAGCGGAACAGCCGCAGCGGCATCAGGGGGTTGGCGATCGTCGCCTGGCGGTGCAGGAAGAGGAGCCCGAGCGCCAGCGAGACGGCGCTGAGCGCGAGCGTCCGCGTCGCCCCCCAGCCGACCTCCTCGATGCCGAGGATGGTGTAGACGCCGATCATCAGCGAGGCGGTGATGAGGACGGCGCCCGGGATGTCTGCGCCCTCGCCGAAGCCGATGCCCTCGTGCGGCTGGACGAGGCGCATCGTGAAGAATGCGGTGAGCAGGCCGACCGGCAGGTTGATGAAGAAGATCCAGTGCCAGTTGATCGCCTCGGTGAGGACGCCGCCAGCGAGCAGGCCGATCGAGCCGCCGGCCGAGGCGACGAAACCGTAGACGCCGATCGCCTTCGCCTGGTCGCGCGGCTCCGGGAACATCGTCACGATCATCCCCAGCACCACCGCCGAGGTGAGGGCGCCGCCGATGCCCTGCACGAAGCGGGCGCCGACCAGCATCTCCTGGCTCTGCGAGAGCGCGCAGAGCAGCGAGGCGGTGACGAAGACCGTCAGACCGCTGAGGAAGACCCGCCGCTGGCCGACCAGGTCGCCGAGCCGGCCGGCGAGCAGCAGCAGGCCGCCGAAGGGGATCAGGTAGGCGTTGACGACCCAGGCCAGGTCGCTCTGGGAGAAGCCGAGGTCGTCCTGGATCGAGGGCAGCGCGACGTTCACGATCGTGATGTCGAGGACGATCATCAGCACGCCCGCGCAGAGCACGTAGAGCGCCAGCCAGCGGTTGTGTTCGTCGTGGGTCTCGTGCCGCGTGTCCATGTCAAGTCCTCCGGGATCGGGTTGTTCGGGTGCCGTCACCCACAGAGACCGGGCCCGTGCCCGGAATTCATCGGTTCCCTCGAAGTCAGTCGTGGAGCTCTTCGGGCAAGCCGAAGCGCTCGAAGGCGGCCGCCAGGCGGCCGGGGTCGAACGGCTGCTCTGGCAGCCTAACGATCTCCTCGCGTTCGAGCTCGTCGCTGTCCCGGGTGAGGAAGGCGTCGACCTCGGCGATCTCGCGTCCGCGCAGGGTGAGCACGTTGAGCGCAAAGCGCTCGTAGGCGCCGCGAGCCTCGTTCCAGGTGTAGAAGGCGATCGCCTCCTGGCCGTTGGCGCGGGTGCGCAGCGTCTTCCAGCGCCACTCGCCCGACATCGGCGAGCCGGCGAGGAAGATGCCGATCTGCTCGCGGCCGCGGAACCAGCTGCGCAGCGGCGGCATCGTGAAGGCGGCGTCCTCGCTCAACATCGCGACCACCGCCTCGACGTCCTCGCGCAGCCAGGCGTCGATGTAGGCCTCGACCGTCTCGCGCACGCCGTCCTCGCCGAGCTCGCGCAGGGTCGCCTGCTGGCTCTGCTCGGGCGTGCGGTCCTCGACCGTCGCGCGGGCACGCTGCAGGGCGCTGTTGATGGAGGCGTCGCTGGTGTCGAGGGTCTCCGCCGCCTCCTTGGCGGAGAAGCCGAGCACGTCGCGCAGGATCAGCGCCGCGCGCTGGTTGGCGGGCAGGTGCTGGAGGGCGGCGACGAAGGCCAGCTCGACGCTCTCGCGCTGCTCGTAGCGGGCGTCCGGCGCCGCGTAGCCGTCCTCGATCCCGATCGCCTCGTCGGGGTAGGGGCCGACCCAGGTCGACTCGACCATCGGCTCGCCGGGCCCGTCGTGGGGATCCGACGGCGCGTAGTCGACGGGGAGCACTCGCTTCGGGCGCTTGGCGATCGCGTCGAGGCAGGCGTTGGTGGCGATCTTGTAGAGCCAGGAGCGCAGTGAGCTGCGGCCGGCGAACTTGGGCAGGAAGCGCCAGGCGCGCAGCTGCGCCTCCTGCAGGGCGTCCTCGGCGTCGTGGACCGAGCCGAGCATGCGGTAGCAGTGGGCGTGCAGCTCGGACCGGTGGGTCTCGACGATTCGGGCGAAGGCGGCCTCGTCGCCGTTCTGCGCGGCCGCCAGCAGCTCCTGCGTCTCGGAAGAGCCCATCCTCCCCAGGTTAGGCGATGAATTCCGGAGACCGCGCCGGTCTACATGGACACAGATGCGAAGCGACCCCGCCAACCCCGTCGTCCACCTCGAGCTGCACACCGGCGACCGATCGTCCGCGCGCGCCTTCTACGCCGGGCTCTGCGGCTGGCGCTCAGGCGAGGTCGAGGCGGGCAACGGCCGTTCCTACCTGGCGCTGGAGCTAGGCGACGCGCTCGGCGGCG
>DASWMG010000346.1:0-1619 GCA_036399875.1 Solirubrobacterales bacterium | reverse complement strand
CGCCGAGTAGGTGTAGTGACCGTCCTTGGCGCGGCGCGCTTCCAGGTAGTCGAGTGGGCTCTGGCCGCCGGCGCGCATCGTCCCCGGATCGGTCCCGGTCGCGATCATCCCCTGCACCGCCCAGGCCGTCGACATCGAGTTGACCGGCCCGTTGGCGGCGGTGACGAAGCCGCCGTCCTCGCGCTGGTGGCGGCGCAGGTACTCCAGCCCGTCGACGGCGGGTTTGGTGTGCGGGATCGCCTGCAGGACAGCGGCGGTCCCGTCGGCGGTGCTCGGCGGTTGCGGCAGGTCGCCCCAGCCGCCGTCGGGGTTCTGGACCTTGGCGAGCCAGGCGGCGGTGTGGTCGAGGCTGCCGGTCGCCCCGGCGGTGCGCAGCGCCATCGCCGCGAAGGCGGTCGTCCCTGGCCAGCCCACGTAGGAGCCGTTGGCGGCGCGCCGGTTGAGCAGTGCCCTGACCAGGTCGTGACCGCCGAAGGAGCGCGGGTCGGCCCCCGCGCCCTCCAGGGCGAGGATGGTGCGCGCGTAGTCGCCGGCGCTGTCCAGGTCCTCGACGTTGGCCCGCAGGAAATCGATCGGGCTCTTGTCCGCCTTCATCACGTCGTGCGGATTGCCGCCCGCCGCCTCCAGCCCGAGCATCACCCAGGCGGTCGTCTCGACACCCGACTCGTCGCCCACTGACATCCCCCAGCCGCCATCGGCGTTCTGGTGCCGCAGCAGCCAGTCGACGGTTTTGGTGGTGTCGGCGGCCTGAGCCGACGACGGCAGGCCGCCAGCGACGACCAGCACCGCGACCAACGCCGAGGCGAGCGCCGGCCTGCGCCACTCGAAGCGCCGCCGGAAGCGGACCAGCATCCTCACCATCGCCGGCCCGGCGACCAGCGCCAGGACGACGTTGCCGATCGCGTGGGCGAGGTCGAACGGGATGGCGCGCGCCTGCAGGGCCAGGAACCGCTCCAGCGAGAGCTCGCCTCCGTAGGTCGCCATCAGAGAGAAGTTCAGCAGAGCGCCGTACGCGATGCCAGCCAGCCCGCAGGCGACGGCCAGCGTGAAGCGCCCGGCGTCGCGGACGGCGAGCGCCAGCACGGCGCCGAAGATGCCGCACATCCCCCAGCCGGCCATCTGCCAAGGCGTCCACGGCCCCTGCCCGAGCCAGAAGTTGGAGATGAGACCCGCGAGGGCGCCGACGGCGAACCCGGGCGCCGGCCCGAGCGCGTAACCGGCGAAGAAGACGACGTCGGTGGTGGCGACGACGTTCGGGATCGCGGCGAGCGCGAGCCGGCCGGCGACGGCGAGGGCGGCGAGGGCCGCAACGAGGGCGACGATCTGCGAGGTCGGGCGGCTGCGCTCGTACCAGACGAAGCCGCCGAGGAGGACGGCGGCGAGGATCAGGAAGCTCGCCAACTCCCAGCTCATCGGTCGCTTCCCTTCTCGGCGAGGGCGACGGCGCCCTGCTCGGGAGTAACGATGCCGGGCAGGTCGAGGATGCGCGCCACCTCGGTGGCGAAGTACCAGCCGCCGGAGAGAACGTCGGCGGCCACCCCGTCGGCGATCGGGACGCCGTCGCCGAGCAGCACGACCCGCTCGGCGAAGACGGCGGCGAACTCGACGTCGTGGGTGGC
>DASWMG010000345.1:0-2010 GCA_036399875.1 Solirubrobacterales bacterium | reverse complement strand
ACCGGCCTCAAGCCGCTCGTCTACAACGGCAGCTCCAACAAAGGCGATCCGGTCGAAGGGGGGGTGGTCGATCCGGGCCCGACCCCGTTCACGGTCGGCGACGTCAAGGGCCGGATCTACCGCTACGTCGTCTGGGACACCTGCCCCTCGGCGCTCTGCGCCGAGCGCCAGCTGCTGAAGCGGGCCGTCGTCGCGGTGAGGCTCGACACCACCGCCTCGGGCGGCACGCGCCGCTACCAGGAAGTGCAGGGCCAGTTCGTCGATCCGGGCGCCGAACCGGCGACCTTCCCGAGCCAGGAGCCCGGTGGCGACGACGCGCTCACCTGGACCCTCTGGCTGACCGACACGCCGTGCAACCAGCCCGAACGGCTCGCCCATCCGGCCACGAACGGCAGTCACGCCACCCACAACACGCGAGGCGATTGCGCCGCCGGCCTGAAGACGGGGAACGTGCCGGGCGCGCCCGACCTGCTTTGGACCGAAGCCCCGCCCGACGGGGTCGACTACAAATACGACTACGCGAAAGACGTCGAGCCGCAGCCGGTCGGAGACGAGGGCCTGCAGCTGCTCTCGGGCGGCAACTGCGGGTCCACGGAAATGACCGGTCTGGCCCGCGGGGTGGCGAGCGCGCCCGACGCCTCGCCTACCAGCTTCCAGAAGGTGCACCGCTGGCTCTCCCCGCCGATGCCGAGCGGCGAAGGCGCCGGCGACGTCCTGCTGACCGGCGATGGCAACCTGAACCTGTGGACGCGGACGATCGGCGGCGCCGTCTACCAGGGTCGGCTCTGCGCCTGGCTCTTCGTCCGCGCCTACGGCAAAGACACGATCACCGACACGCTCGCGGTCAACCTCGGCCCACCCCTCAGCCTGCATTTCGAGCACTTCGCGACCGCCTGGCCCAGCTCCGGCTGGACCGAGGTCTCGATCCCGCTGGGCTTCGGCTACGCGGAGGAGGGCGGCGCCCTGCCGATCCCGCCCGGCGCGCGACTCGGGCTGGCGCTGAGCGTCGGCAACGACACGCCGAGCGGGCTGCAGATCCTCTACGACGAGCCGAGCTTCGAAAGCCGGCTGCAGCTCGAGACCACCGGCGCAACCCCGCCGGGCGTCTGAGAGCGGTCCTGCGCCGCTCAGCCGTGAGCGCATCCTGTCGATGAGAAGCCGACCGTGGGCGCTGTCGTCTTCCTCTTCCTCGCCGGGCTGCTGATCGGCAGCTTCCTGACCGTGGTCGCGCACCGCGTGCCGCGCGGCGAGTCTGTCGTTGGCGGGCGTTCGCTCTGCACCACCTGCGGCGCCCAGATCGCCGCCTACGACAACGTCCCGGTCTTCTCCTGGATCGCCCTGCGGGGGCGCGCGCGCTGCTGCGGGGAGCCGATCTCGCCGCGCTATCCGATCACCGAGCTGGCCACGGCGCTCCTCTTCGCGGCGGTCGCGCTCGCCTTCCACGACGATCCCGCCGAGCTGGCACTGGGGCTGGTCTTCGTGACCGTGCTGGTGGCGATCACGATCACCGACCTCGAGCGGCGGATCATCCCGAACAAGGTGCTGCTGGTCGGGGCCGTCGCCGCACTGGCGATCGCCGCCGCGACGGACCCGTCGAGCCTGCCAGAGCGCGCGATAGCGGCCCTCGCCGCGGGCGGCCTGCTCTTCGCGGCCGCGCTCGCCTACCCGCGCGGCATGGGCCTCGGCGACGTCAAGCTGGCGGCCACGATGGGCCTCTTCCTCGGTCGCGACGTCGGCCCGGCGATGCTGATCGCCTTGCTGGCCGGCTCGCTCGTCGGCCTGGCGATGATCGCCCGGCACGGCGCCGCTGCCCGCAAGCGCGCGATCCCGTTCGGCCCGTTCCTGGCGCTCGGCGGCGTCGTCGCCCTGTTCGCCGGCGAGCAGCTGATCGACTGGTACCTGGGCTCGTTCTGAGCGGTCCACCGGGCGCCTAGTAGAGACGTCCAGGTTCTCCCATAAATGAGTAGTTGCAGGCCGAAAGGTTTGGCGGCTTTCTGTCGATTGGAAGGG
>DASWMG010000344.1:0-11618 GCA_036399875.1 Solirubrobacterales bacterium | reverse complement strand
TGGATCAAAGAGGAGGTAGAGGCAGGCGCCGCCGCCTGACCTCTTCGCGATGGAGCCGGTGAGCGCCAAGAGCCCCGCAGCGGCGGCGCCGTACTCCGTCGAGAAGGTCCGCGCCGCCTTCCCGGCATTGGAGCGCGAGGTCCACGGCCAGCCGGTCGCCTACCTCGACAGCGGCGCCAGCGCCCAGCGGGTGCTGGCCTCGATCCAGTCGGTCGACCGCTACGAGCGGCGCCACCACTCCAACGTCCACCGCGGCGCTCACACGATGTCGGCGGAGGCGACGGCCGCCTACGAGGGGGCGCGGGCGACGGTCGCCGATCACATCGGCGCGTCCGACCGGCGCGAGGTCGTCTTCGTCCGCAACGCGACCGAGGCGATCAACCTTGTGGCGCGGGCCTGGGGCGAGGCGAACGTCGGCGCTGGCGACCGGATCGTGCTGACCGAGATGGAGCACCACTCCAACGTCGTGCCCTGGCAGCAGCTGGCCGAGCGGGTGGGCGCGGAGATCGACTGGATGCCGGTCACCGAGGAGGGACCGCTCGACATGGACGCGCTGGAGGCCCTGCTGGAGCGCGGGCCGAAGCTGGTCGCGGTGGCCCACGTCTCCAACGTGCTCGGGACGGAGAATCCGCTGGCCGAGATCGCCCGCGTCGCCCACGCGGCCGGGGCGCTGGTACTAGCCGACGGCGCCCAGGCGGCGCCGAAGCTGCCGCTCGACATGGCGGCGCTGGGCGTCGACTTCTACGCGATCACCGGCCACAAGCTCTACGCGCCGACGGGGATCGGGGCGCTCTGGACGCGGCTGGAGCTGCTGCGCGAGATGCCGCCCTTCCTCGGCGGCGGCTCGATGATCCGCAAGGTGACCAAGAGCGGCACGACCTATGCCGATCCGCCGGCCCGCTTCGAGGCGGGGACGCCCGCGATCGCCCAGGCGATCGGGATGGCCTCGGCGCTGCGCTGGCTCGACGGTCTGGGCATGGACACGGTGCTCGCGCACGAGCGCGAGATCGCCGCCTACACGCTGGGGCGCCTAGCCGAGGTGCCCGGGCTACGCGTCTTCGGCCCACCGGCGGACGAGGAGCGAATCGGCCCGGTCAGCTTCGAGCTGGAGGGCGTCCACGCCCACGACGTCTCCGAGATCCTCGACCGCCACGCGGTCGCGGTCCGCGCCGGTCACCACTGCGCCCAGCCGCTGATGGACCGGCTCGGCGTGCCGGCCACCGCCCGGGCGAGCTTCGCCGTGCACACGGTTCCTGAGGAGATCGACCGGCTGGTCGAGGGCCTGCACGACGCGCGGCGGGTGTTCGGGCTTTAGCGCTGCGTGCGCGCGACGGCCGGATCTGATCCGGCTCTCGCGATCATCGGTCCTGGAACGCTCAGCCTGTCGCTGTGATGCTCACCTGGTTAGGACCTGAGAATCCCTTGACTGTCACAGAGCCGTTCATTTCCCATTGGTGAACTGTCCCGAGAAAAATGCAGACACCGCTGTGGTAATGAGCTGTGATTCCGTTCACTGTGCTCGTGAGTGTCACTTGATGCGGCGAGCCCTGGTTCGCGTATGAGACACCATTCACGGTCTGGGGAGGGACGACGATCCCACAGTTCTGATGTGTGATGAGGAACCCCGCTACGCCAATTGGGCAAATGACATCAACTGTGTTGTGCCCGGTCGGGGCTTTGCCGACCTTGAACAGGAAGTGACAGGCCCTCTCGTCGATGTCGATTTTAGCTTCAGGGTTGCCTGTTGTATAGCACTTGTTCCAGCTCGGCGTGATTGTGATGCTGGCGGCTGTTCCCCCCGAAACCGTACCGGTGTAGGAGTCCTCGTCGCAACCTACCCACCGCGAAGCTTCCGCGCCGCCCTCCGAAGTGAAGTGGAGGACGTGACTCCCCCCCTCGGAGCCAACGATCGTGGTCGTTCCGGCAGTCGCGGACACGAAGTGCCCGCCGGTTTCGGCCGTGGCGTTGACGACGGCCATGGCGCCGACCGCCAGCGCGGCGATCAGGCTAAAACCGAGTGTCCTCAGCTTGACGTTCACCCTTCCCTCAACCTCGCTTCTTGCCGCTGCGGCGACAGCCGAGCGGTCGCACCACGGGGCGCACCGAGCGACGCTTTCCGTTCTGGCCTCGGAGACGGCCCCTTGCTTTTGCAGTGCCGGAGCAGAGGTCCTGGCTGTTGACGATCAGGCCCTTCCTGCCACCCTGCATGGCGACCACCACTTTGGTGAGTGGGGCGTCGGGGGTGTTCGGGAAGGTGGCCCGGATGCCGCCCTTGATTGAGTCGATGCGGGCCGAGACCTCGATGTCGACCAGGCCATGAAGGTCGAAGACGAGGTCGGGCAGCTCGTTGTTAGAAGAGCGCAGGTAGGCGGGGCCTTTGAGCGGCGCCTCTAGGAGCGGCGTGGTGGCGGTGACGTGACCGTAGACGGCGCCTTTGGGACAGGAGTTCGCGGCGAACTGCACGCGGGTGCAGATGGTGCGGATGTGCGCCTGCTCCAGGAAGGCGGACCGCGGCAGGCGTAGGACGAGGCCGGCCAGGTTGGCGTCGCCGCGCCGGGGGCGGTAGACGCTTCTCAGCGCCGGGTGTGAGCCGCGGCTGGTACCGCCCTTCAGTGCTATGGAGAGGCGGGGCTTGAAGCGCAGCGCCGCGCACTTCGCCGCTTGGAAGCGCTCGCTGCGGCTCACCGTCCTGTCGTCCGCGGTGCTGAAGACGTCGGTGCCTCCGCCCCAGATCGAGGCATCGACCGTCATTTCGCGGCAGCTGGTGGGGTTGAGCAGGAAGCTCGGGCGATCGACATCGACCTGGATGTCCCTCATCCGCAACGGGATCCCCGCGAGGATGTGCGGAATCGGGTCCGAGGCGGAGCCATCGATCACGCCCTCGCCGGTGACCGGGTTGACGTTGAGGCCGACCTGGACGACGACGGTGCCGACGTCGAAGGGGCCGGCGACCGCGGGGGTGATCACCGCGGCGCTGAGCGGAGCGCCCTTGTAGGGGCCGGCGAGGTAGATGGCGCCCTTGACGTAGGTGAGCTGATCCCCGACGCCGGCGCCGGCCGCCACCTGCCCGATCCGGGAGGCCGCGGGGCAGGAGGGCGAGGCGAGCTCCGCCTTGCCCATCTTCGCCCTGGCGGCCTCGATCCGGTCCTGCGGGCATTTCTCCACGCCGGCCAGCTTCGGCAGGAGGCCCTCGGGGAGAACGGAGGAGAACTTGGTCAGATCCTGATCGCCGTCGCGGCGGGTGAGGCGCATCGCCATCGCGCTGTGGGCGCCACCGGTGTTGTCGAGGGTCCCGGCGGTGAAGCCCGGCTCGAAGGGCGCGGGGCCTGACGGACAGCCCCCTCCGCCAACACCGCGAGAGAGCTGGAAGCTGGAGGCCGTCTCATAGGGCTGGGTCGGGTTGGCCCAGGGCGTGAGGAGGGCCCTGGTGACATGGGCACCGCAACTGTTGGGGGTGATGAGCGGGCTGCGACCGCCCTCGCGGAAGCGCAGACGAAACTGCGAGAAGGGCAACTGCGGCAGCGGATCGGTGCGATCGCCACCGAAGGTCGTGACGATCCGCCCGGTGCGGAGATCGGGTTCGACCCTCCCGGCCAACTTGACGACGATGCCGAGCTCGGGGCTCTTGATCACCTGGTAGATGGCGAGCAAGGAGCCGAAGCGGTTGGCGTAGGGCTCTGCCACGAAGAGCGAGCCGCGCAGGATCTCCCCCTGCAGCAGCGGCGTTTCGACTTCGACCGTGCCGATCTTGGAGGCGGCCGGACAGCCCGCTCCGAAGGGGGAGTCGGCGGTCTCGCGGGCCAGCTGAGCCTCCGAGCAGGTGCCGAGCCCCTCCGCCTGGGACGGGTTGATGGTCATCCCCTCGGGCAGGGTCACGACTGCCTTCTTGAGGTCCGAGTGGGCGCGACCGGTGGGCGACCGCAAGCCATCGTCGCTTACCGACAAGCGTGCTTCCAGGCCAGAGGCGCTGGCGGCTCGGTCGGTGGTGGGCTGCACATTCAGGCTCGGGGAGAAGCGGAGGCTGGCGCAGTCCTGCATGCCAGGGCTCTGGACGGCGTCTTCGAACCGGGCGGGCGGGCCGGGGTGGACGGGATCGCCGGTCCACCAAGAGAGCGCTCGGAAGGTCGTGGTCAGCGGCCCCTCGCAGCTCCGCGGCAGCGTTAGGAACGGCTCTTCCGGCTCGGTCGTGTCACACTCGGCGCCGGGGAATTGCGTCTGGAACGTTTCGTAAGCGCAGTCGCCGCGTTCGGGGTCGTGCCGCGGGTCGGCCGGAACGCCCCAGAGCGTCGCCTCGGAGCTCAGCACTTCGACAATCTGCGCGGCGTTGACGAGCGAGGCGACGACGTTGTGCGGATACGCGGGGTTGACGCCGACGTTGATCGTCGTCGGCACGCCGCCCACCCAGAAGCCGAGTTTGGCCGCGAACCCGGGCGAGGGTTCCATGTTGTGGACGGAGACGGTTTCTTCTCCCGGAATACCGGTGCCGCCGCCGATCACCGCGGTCAGCACCCCGACCGCGGTCGAGTCGTCGCAGCTGGGGTTGCCGAAGGGGTCGGACTCGAGAAAGTCGATCGTGGGGCAGGTCGGCATCGCGGTGGGGTTGCCGGCGAAGCCCGCCGGCATGTGGATGTCGAGGTCGCGAAGTGCGCCATCGACCACCTGCACCCCTTTTTCGGAGCTGAAGGTCGTGTTCACCTCGAACGAGGTCGTGACCGCAAACGGATGAGAGCCGGCCAGGGTCTCGGCGTTTCCGTTTTCGTCGGTGAAAGCGACACCGATGTCAGAGAGGCCGAACTGAGCTGCCGCGTAGCCGGGATGGAGCGCCGCCAAGAGCGCCGCCGCCGCCAGGATGGTGAGGAGTCGTCTCATCGCCCTGCCCTCCTCGACTTGGCGCCCGCTCGCTTGCCATTTTTCCTTGCCGTCCCCTTGCCTTTCCTCACGCAGCGGACCTTCCCCGCCCGGCGGACCTTGCGCGCCCCCCGTTTGCAGCGGCGCGCTTTGCGCCGGGCCTTGGTGGGCGGGCGGTAGGTGGCGCTCGCCGGGGCCTTCGCGGCCGGCGGCGCGGCCGGGCTCTGGCAGGCGTCGCCTTCGCATTCGGGCGTCGCCTGCGGGCCGGGGAGGCCGCCGCCGACGCGGGCGACGTAGACATCGTTCAGGCCGAAGTCCCACGACACCAGGCTGCTCTGAGTCGAGAAGAAGGCGTTGTCCCCGGAGCGGTCGGCGTCGAGGAAGGTCGACTTGGCCGGACTGTCCCCAGAGGAGATCAGGTCCACGCAGCCTCCGGCTTCCTCGCCGTAGCTCGGGTCGACTGTGGAGCAGGTGCCCGTACCGGGCTCCTCCCACTGGTAGACGTCCCAGTTGCCGTTGACGTCGCGCGAGGCCAGCGGCTCGAGGCTTTCGAAGAAGACGCGACTGCCGTTGTCCGAGATGACTCGCGGGGCGTGCTGCAAGATTTCCCAGCCCTGGATGCGGGCGGCGACGGCGAACGTCTCGCCGGGAAGGTCTTCCCCGGTCGGCCGCGCCCCGGTCGGGTTGCAGGAGATGCAGCGCAGCTCACCGGCAACAGCGTCGTAGCGGTAGACCTCTTGCGCCCGCTCGCCGCTGTTCCCCTCGCGGTTATCGAATCCGGACGGCGGTGGGGCCGTCGCGCTGAAGGTCGCGTGCAGACCGTCGGCCGTGACCCGTGCCGCCCGCTGCGCGGGCACTTCGTCAACGGGCGCCGGGGCGGAGGAGGTGCCACCGATGTCCTCGGGGGCCAAGGCCATCACGAAGGTGAAGCTGCCCGTACCGCCAGCGGGGTCGGCCTCGTAGAGGTAGAGGTTGTGGGCGCCGGCGGCGCCGGGACCGGCGGCGTCGAGGTCGTCGGTCGCGGAGAAGTAGAGCCGCGACGCGTCCTCGCTCGCGCCCATCGGCCTCTCGACACCGTCCGCGATGAGCTTCGCTTTTTTGGTTTCGACGTCGTATTCGTACAGCTCGCCGGCGTGGGAGCCCGACTTGAAGGCGAAGATGGCCTTTGAACCGTTGTCTGCCGCCGTCCAGTACCACGCAGGGTCGGAGGAGACCTGACCCGAGACGCCGCGCGTTTCGTTCCCGTCGATGCGGACGTAGATCTGGCCCGGGATACCGGGATCGTCGGTCGCCGGCGCATAGCCGCTGAACGCGGTCCAGAAGATGCGCGAGCCGTCGGCCGAGATCGCGTTGTGCACGCTCGACTCGAGGGTTCCGCTGGCCGCCGTGCCCGCCGCGCAGGCTTTCTGGCTCGGCGCCCCACTGGGTAGGTAGCAGACGAACCTGAGGCCGGCCGGGGTGTCCTCGTAGAGGAGAACTTCGCGGAAGTCGCCTTTCAGCGCCGGCGCGTCGGGGTGCAGCTTGGCGTTGGCCGAGAAAATTGCGTGCGTGCCGTCCGCCGACGCTCCCTGGGCTCGCACCTGGATGTATTTGTCAGCGGTGCGGTTCTCGGGTTGTTTGGTCGTAAGGGCCTCGTAGCCCCCGCCCGCGCAGTTGTCGCGCCGATAGAGGTTTGGGTAGCGCTCGACCGCGTCAGCGGTCAAAGGCGCCGTCGAGTAGTTGACCAACCAGGCCTTGCAGAGGTCTTCGGCGAAACCATGAAACTCGGAGGTGAAAAGCGCCTCCGTCGATACGGGCGATTCGGTCCGCGGCGGCGAGATCGCCTCGCTTCTCCAGCCCGCTGACGTGCGCTCCGCCAGATACTGAGAGACGTACGGAGTCGAGGCCGGATCGGCGAAGGCATATGCCGAGGAGTAGGTGAAGCGCTCCGCCGCCGGCGCGCTCTGATGCAATTCGAAGTGGAACGGGAAGAGCGCGTTTTTGCCGATCCAGAGCGCCACGTCGCCGCCCTCTTTGTCAAGCGGCGAGACCATCTCGTAGGCACGGCAGTCGGGAAGGTTGGCGCCCGGCCCGAGCCGGAAGCCGTCGTTAGCGCAGTGCGGTTTCACACCTGGCGCATTCGCGGTCCTGAATTTTCGTTCGATGCCCGCTTCGAAGGTCGCCTGCTCAGGTTCCGAGCCGTCCGGGTCCTCGCCGTACGCGGGGCCGCCACCGCTGCTTTCGGCGACGAAGCGGAAGTTGTACGTCGTTCCAGGCGTGAGACCGGAGAGATTCACGGCGTCGGTCATGAGCGCTTTGTTGACGACCTGGTTGGTAAGGAGCGCGGGCGGAACCGGCACCTTCGTCGGACAGCCGCCGTCCGAGCATTTGCCCGTGCCGTATTCGACGTAGTACGTGGTGTCCGCCCAGAACCTCGGGTTGATCTCCGCTCGGACGCTTGCCGTTTCAGACCCGGCCGCGATCGCATACTGCGCGGCGATCAGCGGCGGTCGTTTCGGCGGCGGTTCGCAGCCGGTCGGCGGGCTGCCGTATGCATCGACGTAGCTCTCGGGTTGGAAGAACGAGAAAAAGGCGATGTAGAGATTGCCCGGAGGGGAACTCCCGGAACAGAAGTTCGTCGCGATGCCGGTTATGAGCGGACCTCGATACGGCAGATAAGGAAAGAAGCGTCCCTCTGCGGCTTCCTGCTCTGTAGGAATCAGCGTGTTTCCTGCCGGATCGAATTTGAGCACGCGTGCTTCCGAGTTGGGGAGGATCGATGGCGGGTCCTCGACCGCGTAGAGGTTGCCCAGGTGGTCGACCGCCACGCCCAGCGATTCCCCCCCGCCCAGAGGAACCTCCACGTCGAAAAGCGACTCGCCCGGTTTGCCAGGCGCCAGCGGCACTCCGACCGGACTCACCTTGAAGACGTCCTCCTCCCCGGCGAGCGTGAAGTAGATGTTGCCGGCGGCGTCGGTGTCGAGGGCGCTGACGCTCTCCCCAGCGAATGCCGCCAGCGGACCTTCGAAGCCGATCTCTTCGCGATAGGTGCCGTCGAGGTTGAAGATCTGGATGCGGTCTTTGTCGCCGACCACGATCGCGTCTGGAGCAGATCCCATCGTGCTGAAGTCGATGTAATTGCCTTCCACGCCGGAGAAATGGCTCGGAGCTCCGCCGGCGGTGCCTCTTTGGCAGACGTCGCCAGGGTCGATCGGGCAGATGTTCTGCTGCTGGGCAGGGGCCCCCGTTGCCACCTTGCTCAGGTTGACTTCGCCGCCGAACATCAGCTCGAACTGCCCGGTTGCGCTGAATTTCTGCACGCGCCAGTTGTCGCGTTCGAAGACGTAGACATCGCCCGAGCTGTCGACGGTGAGACCGAACGGACCGGCGACCTGTCCGGCCCCGTCCCCGGCAAGCCCTTTACGGCAGAGGCTCGGATCGGGGGCTTCGGTCGGCTCAGACGGACCGCATTGCTCGAGCGCCACCGCCCCCGTCTCGACCCCCCAACCCCATGCGCGGACGAACAGGCCCCAGGCCGTGTACTCGACGATGCGCGCGTTGTTGTAGTCACTCACGTAGACGCGTCCGTTGACAGGGTTCGCCGCGATCGCGCGCGGAACGTCGAACTGGCCGGCGCCGCTGCCGCGAGCGGTGCTCGTAGAGAGTCGCGCGAGGAAGTCGGGAGCCTCCGCTTGTGCCGCCGGAGCCATCGACAGTGACAAGAGCCCGACGAAAGCCACCAGCAGCGCCGCCCAGATCCCGCAGTCCCTTATCCCCAACCGCATTCGAACTTCCACCAGTCTCGATCCCCCGCCTGTTTTTTATCCCGTGGCTGCGCGCTCCTATGGACTCGGCACGCTGCTAGAAACGATACGGGAACGTTCTCAGTTTTGTCAAGGTCTTCACGCGGATGAGGTAAAGGCGGGGCCGGACCTCAGAGGTCCGGCCCCGGTATCGCCATCAGTTGGCGACTCGACGCCTCAGCCTGTGGCTGTGACGCTGACCTTCGTGGCGCCCACGCGTCCTTCGACTGTCACAGAACCATTCATTTCGCTTTTGTGATTTGTGCCGAGGAAGATGCATGCACCGCTGTGGTAGTAGGTGGTGATGCCTTTGACTGTGCTCGTCAGTGTCACTTCATGCGGCGTGCCCTGATTGGTGTACGAGACGCCGTTCACGCTCTGCGGCGGAACCACGATCCCGCAGTTCGGATGTGTGATCAGGATCCCCGCCGTGCCCGCCGGACAGATAACTTCAGCTGTGTTGTGCCCCGCGGGGTTTTTACCCACCTTGAACGAGAAGTCGCAGCCTCGCTCGTCGATGTCGAATTTCGTTCCGGGGGTACCTGTTGTGTAGCATTCGCTCCATGCTGGAGTGATTGTGATAGCAGTGGCTGTTCCACCCGACACCGAACCGGTGTAGGAGTCGTTATCGCAACCGATCCGCGACCCTTCGGCGCCGCCTTCCGACACGAAGTGAAGGACGTGGGTGCCGCCCTCGGAGCCGACGATCGACGTGGTACCCGGGTCGGATGACACGAAGTGCCCGCCGATTTCGGCAGTGGCGTTGACGACGGCCATGGCGCTCATTGCCATAGCGGCGATCAGGCCAAGGCCGATTGCCTTGAGCTTGTTGCTCATGTTCTTCCTTTCCCTGCTTGGTAATCGCCGGGCACCTGCCCGGCGCGGTCCCGCCTTTCGGGACCAGAGATAGAGATAGCGCATAACTGTCTAAGAGGTCAAGGAATCTGAAGCATTTTTAACATCTGCCCTGACGGAAGGTCGTTCAGCTCTGGAATAGCCTGGAATTCCCGTGTGAGGGTCTTCCGCACGCGCCAATTGGCGCGTGCGGGAATCTGTCCATATGACGTTCTCAACGCCCCCGAGGGGCCCGGGCGGCCAGGTCGCTCCGCTAGCCTCAACCCCCGATGGACGAGCTGTACCGAGAGCAGATCCTCGAGCACTACAAGCGGCCGCACAACTTCGGCCGGTTGGAGGGCGCCGACCTCGAGTTCGAGGACACGAATCCGTTCTGCGGCGACGAGCAGCACGTGATGCTGCGGCTCGATGCGGACGGCCGGGTGGCCGAGGTCGCCTTCGAGGGACAGGGCTGCGCTATCTCCACCGCCGCCACCTCGCTGCTCACCGACGAGTTGGTCGGCAAGACGCGCGAGGAGCTGCTGCGGCTGCCGAAGGACTTCGTCCTCGACCTGCTCGGCATCGAGATCTCCGCGACGCGGATGAAGTGCGCGATGCTCGGCCTCAAGGTGGTCAAGAGCGCCTCGCTCGGCCAGGCCGCCGAATGGGAGGATGAGGGCGAGACCGGCGACCCCAGCGAGGCGGCCGCCGATCTCGGTTCGGCCTAACCGGCGCTCCAGCTACATCGCCGCGTCCGGCTGGATCACGGCGAAGAAGGCGCCCCATGGGTCTTTGACGACGGCGATGCGGCCGACCTCGGGAATGTCGAAGGGACCGGCCGGGATCTCTCCTCCGTTTTGCTTCGCCATCGCCATCGTCGCGTCGGCGTCCTCGACCGCGAAGTAGACGAGCCAGTGGGCGGGCACCTCCGCCGGGACGCGGTCGGTGACGTCGATCAGGCCACCCACGGTCTTGTCGCCGAGCGCGATCGTCGTGTAGGTACCGGTCCCCTCGTACTCTTTGTCCTCGAAGGACCAGCCGAAGACCTCGGCGTAGAACTGCTTCGCCGCCTCCGGGTCGCGGGTGTTGAGCTCGCTCCAGGCCATCGCGTTGGGCTCGCTGACGAGGTCCGCGCCCTTGTTGCGACCGGGTTGCCAGAGCCCCAGCGCCGCGCCGGTCGGATCGACGATGAAGGCCATGCGCCCGTAGTCGAGGACGGTCATCGGCTCGAACATCAGATGGCCGCCGGCCTCCTTGGCCTTTGCCACGGTCGCATCGACGTCCTCGACGCAGACGTAGGCCGACCAGGCGGGGGGCTGGCCCTCCTGCGTCAGCTTCATAACGCCGCCGATCGCGCTGCCACCCAGTTGGGCGGTGCGGTAGCCGCCGGTCTGCTCGGCGTTCTCGTCCTCTTGGAGGGTCCAGCCGAAGAGGGCGCCGTAGAACTCGCCGGCGGCGTCCTGGTCGGGGGTCCCCAGGTCGATCCAGCAGAAGGTGCCGGGGGCGTGGGTCGTCTTCTCGGGCATGGTGCTCCTCTCGTTCGAAGGCCGTTTCAACCCTAGAGACCGCGAGAGGCCGCGAAACTCATCGGACCCGCCGTGACTTGGAGGACACATAGGGTGCTCAACTCACGGCGGGTCCTCGCGGCCCGCTAAAATCCGACTGTAGAAGTAGGATTAAGTCTCAACCCGCACTAGCGACGGCGGCCACAGAGCTCGTCGTCGAGGAGCAACCACCTCATGCCGGACACCGCAGGAACCACGATCCCAGTCTGCCCGCTCGCCGAGCTGGCGCCAGGACAGATGCGCCTTGTCGAGCACGAGGGCGACAAGATTGGGGTCTTCAACTGCGACGGCACGATCTACGCGATCGAGGACCGCTGCTCGCACGACGACGGTCCGCTCGCCGAGGGAGAGTTCGACGCCTCGGCGTGCACTGTCGAGTGCCCGCGGCACGGCTCGCTCTTCGACCTGAGCACGGGCAGGCCGAAGACGCTGCCCGCCTATGCTCCCGTGCGGACGTTCACGACGACCGTCGTGGACGACACCATCGTCCTGGAGGTCTGACGCCATGGCAACGCCCGAGGCAGTCGCGGAGAAACAAGAGCTGGCGGGGATCAACGCCGACTACAAGGAGAAGTTCGGCTTCCACGAT
>DASWMG010000343.1:0-1867 GCA_036399875.1 Solirubrobacterales bacterium | reverse complement strand
GACGCGCTGCGCATGGCGCTCACCCGGCGATCCGCCGGTGCCGACGTCGCGCTCGTGCACCACAGCGACGCCGGGTCGCAAGGCGAAATCAACTGGTCGTCGCAACACCTCGACGAGGGGAGTGGCGATGGGCAGGCCGGCTGGATGGATGAAGGAGTTGACGGGGCGGTCGGCGATGAAGTCGCCGGGCAAGCCGTCGCATCGACGAGATGTCGAGCGGTGGTTCTGGCGTGAGATCGGCAAGGGCCTCAGCAGCGAGGACGCGGCGCACGCGGTCGGGGTGTCCTCGGCGGCTGGCGTCCGATGGTTTCGTGAGCGTGGCGGGATGGCGACGTTCATGTTGGGCCCGGTCTCGTGCCGGTACTTGTGCTTTGAGGAGCGCGAGGAGATCGCGATGCTGCGTGCCGAAGGCAAGGGCGTGCGCGAGATCGCGCGCGAGATCGGCCGGTCGCCGTCGACGATCTCGCGGGAGCTGCGGCGCAACGCGGCGACCCGGGGTGGCAAGCTGGAGTACCGGGCGTCGGTGGCGCAGTGGAAGGCCGAACTGGTGGCTTGTCGCCCGAAGACGGCCAAGCTCGCCGGCGACGAGCGGCTGCGCGAGTACGTGCAGGACCGCTTGGCCGGCAAGGTGCGCCGGCCCGACGGGACCGCGGTTGTGGGCCCGACGGTCAAGGCGTGGAAAGGCCGCAACAAGCCGCGCCGTCAGGACCGCAGGTGGGCGACGGCATGGAGCCCGGAGCAGATCTCGGCCAGGTTGCGCATCGACTTCCCCGATGATCCGTCGATGCGGATCTCCCACGAGGCGATCTACCAGTCGTTGTTCGTGCAGGGCCGCGGCGCGCTGGCCCGCGAGCTGACCGCCTGCCTGCGCACCGGCCGCGCGTTGCGCGTCCCCCGGGCCCGGGTCGGCGCGCGCGGCAAGGGCTTCATCAGCGACGAGGTCATGATCAGCCAGCGTCCCGCCGAGGCCGCCGACCGCGCCGTTCCGGGGCACTGGGAGGGCGACCTGATCATCGGGACCGACCGCTCGGCGATCGGCACGCTGGTCGAGCGGACCAGCCGCTTCACGATGCTGCTGCACCTGCCGCCGACGCCCGGCCGCGACGGCCCCCGGACCAAGAACGGGCCGCCGGTCACCGGCGCCGGGGCCGAGGCCGTCCGCGACGCCATCGCCGCCCAGCTTGGACAGCTGCCCGAGCAGCTGCGCCGCTCGCTGACCTGGGACCAGGGCGCCGAGCTGGCCCAGCACGCCAAGCTTCGGATCGACACGGGCCTGCAGGTGTACTTCTGCGACCCGCAGAGCCCCTGGCAGCGCGGTACCAACGAGAACACCAACGGCCTCCTGCGTCAGTACTTCCCCAAGGGCACCGACCTCGCGCGCCACAGCGCCGACGACCTGGCCGCCGTCGCCGACGCGCTCAACAGCCGCCCGCGCAAGACACTCGCATGGCGAACCCCCGCCGAGGTCCTCGACGAGCACCTCGCCGCAGCAGCCTGACCCCGCCCTCCACGACACCCGACAACACCGAGACCCGACCCCCGTCGCGACGACGCGCGCGCGTGGCTATCGCCGCTACGGCCTCGCCCTACGGGCTCGACCTCCGCGACGACAGCCACGCGGGGAACAACTCACTTCCTACCGGACGGATTCACCCGCTACCGTTGCATCACCAATAGCTCGGTGTTGCGACGACCGGTTGAGTTCGGGCAGTTCGTGTCGCTCGCGTTCGGCCAGCAAGCCCGCAAAGCGGGCATCGCGCAGTCGATGGGCAGCAAGGGCGACTGCTTCGATAACGCCGTCGCCGAGAGCTTCTTCGCGACGCTCAAGAAGGAGCTCATCCACCGCCGTGCATGGCCGACGAAGGCC
>DASWMG010000342.1:0-4708 GCA_036399875.1 Solirubrobacterales bacterium | reverse complement strand
GATTCCCTCGTTGACGAAGCCGCCGAGCTCGTCGTGCTCGGGCGCCGGGACGCTGGCGTGGTGGAGGGCGACGGTCTCCCACTGATCGTTGAAGACGAGCGAGCCCGAGGAACCCGGCTCGGTGTCCGCCGCGTAATGGAGGAGGTTGTCGAAGACGTCGACGATCTTGTTTTCGCGCAGAGCCACCTGCTTGCGCTCGCCCCGCGGGTGCTGCACGATCGTCACGAACTCGCCGACGATCGCCTTGCCTTCCGCCTCGATCAGCGGGTTGTAGCCGTAGGCCCGCAGGGCGGTGGCGTCGCCGCCCACGGCGACCAGGGCAAAGTCGAGCTCCTCGTCGGCGACGAAGAGCGCTTCGGGCGCGAAGGGGAAGCGGCGCGACTGGCGCGGCTGCCCGTCGGTCCCGTCCTCGAAGTCGAACTCAATGGCGCTGCCGGCCGCCGTCTCGGCGTTGGGCAGGACGTGGTGATTGGTCAGCAGGACCTGCGGGGCCACCAGCGCGCCGGTTCCGTAGCCCGTGACCCTTCCGGAGCCGTCGCCGACGTTGACGCGACCGATGGCCCGCGAGGCGACGACGCCCGTCTCGAGGTAGTTGATGCCGACGAAGTCGGCGGTCCCGACGATCTTCTCCAGGATGGTTCCGGCCGTCTCGAGCGGCGCGGTGGGGGCCTGTCCGTCCCAAGCGGTGCTCCGCGCGAGCGCCGCGGCGACGATCTCCTCGGCAGGGGCGCGCAGGACTTCCTCGCGCACGGTCGGTCGGGGCGCCCGCGCCCAGTGCCGCGTGAGGCGGTCGAGGCGCGCGGCGACGCGCTCGGGCGCGTCTGCCTGCGCTATGCCGCCAGGTTCCCGCAGGCGCGCGACATGCTCGGCGCGCTCCGCCGAGCGCTCCAGCACCCGACGCGCCGCCGCTTCGGTTTGGGCGGCGGCGAGGGGGCGGAAGCTACTGGTCTGGACTGCCATAGCAATCGGCAGTCAAGTACTCCGGTACCTACTTGTCAACCTCCAGGTCCGTTAATGGTCGATTAAGAAATTGCTCGGGGCGCCACGGCAGCCGACGGGGAGCGGCGACCCCGCGGGCGCGGGCTAGGATTGCTTTTCGCGGCTTGCTCGGGGGACTGAGTTAATGGCTATGCGCACGGTCTCCAAAACCGTGAATCCGGGTTCGAATCCCGGGTCCCCCGCTCTCGCGGGACGCTGCGCGCGCTCAGGCGTCCGGATCGGTGGGATGGACGATCCGCGCGCGGGCGCGCCAGCGCAGCCCGACGTCACGATAGGTCTCGCCCGGCTCGACCTCCTCGGGCAGGTTCTCGCGCTCGGTCTCCGAGCTATGGCGCTGGCCTGGCTCGCCGTCGAAGGAGAGCTTCGTCTCGGGCACCGTCTCGAAGCGCAACTCGCGCGCTCGCACCGAGGTGGAGACGTCGACGTCGGCGACCTCGTCGTCTGAGAGGTCGCCGCGCCGGCGCTTTTCGACCCCGGTCATGCTTCGGCGCTTTCCCTGACGTCGCGGACGGTGACGCGGCCTTCGGCGCCGCTGCCTTCGACCTCGTCGATGTCGATCCCAGCCTCTTCGGCCTCGCGCAGCGCCGCCTCGGTGGCGTTGTGCTTCATCGCCCGGCGCTGGCGCCGGCGCTCACCCAGTTCCGCGACCTTGTGCGTCGCCGCCAGGCCGACGTCCTTGGCCTCGTCGCTCGCCGCCGAGCCGAGCTCCTTGGCGACCAGTTTCGCCATCTCTTTGGCCAGCCTGCCGGCGGTCAGCCCGTCGCCGCCCCCTTCGCTGCCACCATTGCCGCCGCCGGCGCTTTGGTCGCCCGCGGCGCCCGAGGCGAGCTGGCCGGGAAGCTGCCCCACGCCTTGGCCGAGCTGACCGACCGCCTGGCCGGCGCCCTGACCGACCCCTTCGACGGCCCCGCCGGCGCCTTTCCCCACGTCCTCGACTGCGCCCTCGGCGCCTTCGCCGACGTCTTCGACCGCCTGGCCCGCGCCCGTGCCGATCTGGGCGACCCCCTGGCCGGCGCCCGAGCCGACTTCTTCGAGCGTGTGAGCGATTCCCTTCAGCAATTCGGGGTTGCGGTCGAGCGTGGTCAGCACCCGGTCGATGATCGCGGTCACGTGGTCGAGTCGTGCGCGCAGCAGCGCCTGCGCTTCGACCCCCTTGATGTCGAGCTCGACCTTGCCCACCTCCGCGTGGACGCCGACGCTCAGTTTGACCAGATCGAGGACCTCGGCATGCAGCGATACGCGGGCTTCGAGCTGGTCCACCTCGAAGTGGATTTCGTCGACCTTGACGACGGGAATGTCGAGCAGCACGTCGGGCTCGTCGGTGTCGCTGATCGAGCCGGGGTGCAGGAGCGTGTAGTCCTGGTACTCGCGCTCCGGGACGGTGCTCTCATCCGTCTGGTTGCGAAGCGGGCTGCGCTGGCTGCCGCCTCCCCCGGACTCCTGGCCGCCCTTGCGCGGCGCCCGGCGTTTAGACCGCGATCGTTTCGATTCGGAAGTTTTAGTGCTCGAGCTCTTGCGACCGGCCCGGCGTTCTTTCTGCTGCGTCGCCATATCAATCTCCTCGCTCGTGTCTCGACCCGCCTTTCGGCTTCCCGGGAGCCGGGTGGGCAAACGCCTTCGCGACTCTGGGAACATCGTGCGCGTGCCTGGTGAGGAGTCGAAGCAGGGCGGGGAGCGGGAGGACCTGACGGAGCTGCGCGACCGGCGCGCCCTGACCGAGGACGCGGCGCGGCCGGAGGCGGTGCAGCGCCGCCACGAGGCGGGCGGGCGGACGGCGCGCGAGAACGTCGCCGACCTCGTCGACCCCGGCAGCTTCGTCGAGTACGGGCGCTACGCGATCGCGGCGCAGCGGGGGCGGCGCGAGCTGGAGGAGCTGATCGCCCGCACCCCGGCCGACGGCCTGGTCGCGGGGACGGCGCGGGTCAACGGCGAGCTGTTCGGCTCCGAGCGGGCCGCCTGCGCGGTGCTCTCCTACGACTACACGGTGCTGGCCGGGACGCAGGGCGCGCTCGGGCACCGCAAGAAGGACCGCCTCTTCGAGCTGATCGAGCGGATGCGGCTGCCGACCGTCTTCTTCGCCGAGGGCGGCGGCGGCCGGCCGGGCGACACCGACTACCCCGTCGTCTCGGCGCTCGATACGCGCGCGTTCGCCCTCTGGGCGCGGCTGGCGGGCGTGGTGCCGCGGATCGCGGTGGTGGCCGGCCGTTGCTTCGCCGGCAACGCGGTCATCGCAGGCTGCTCGGACCTGATCGTCGCCACCGAGAACGTCTCGCTCGGTATGGGCGGACCGGCGATGATCGCCGGCGGGGGGCTCGGGGAGGTCGATCCCGACGAGGTCGGGCCGCTGGAGATGCAGACCCGCAACGGGGTGGTGGACGTCGCGGTCGCCGACGAGGCCGAGGCGGTCGCGGTCGCCAAGCGGCTGCTCGGCTACTTCCAGGGCGACGCCCCGCCCGGCGCCGAGCCCGACCAGGCGCGCCTCCGCGAGCTGGTGCCGGAGCGCGAGCGCCGCGCCTACCCGGTCGCGCCGATCCTCGAGACGCTCGCTGACGAGGGCTCGGTCACCTTCCTGCGCGAGCGCTTCGCGCCCGAGATGGTGACGGCGCTGGCCCGGATCGAGGGGCGGCCGCTCGGCCTGATCGCCAACGACACGCGCCACATGGCCGGCGCCGTCACCAGCGACGCCTCCGAGAAGGCGGCGCGCTTCCTGCGCCTCTGCGACACCTTCGGCCTGCCGGTGGTCTCGCTGGTCGACACGCCGGGATTCATGGTCGGCGTCGACGCCGAGCGCACCGGCCTCGTCCGCCACGCCGGCGAGCTGCTCAACGCCGGCGCCGGCTTGCGCGTGCCGCTCGTCGCGGTGATCCTGCGCCGCGGCTACGGGCTCGGCGCCCAGGCGATGACCGGCGGCAGCCTGCACGAGCCGCTGCTGACCGTCGCCTGGCCGAGCGCCCATCTCGGGCCGATGGGGCTGGAGGGGGCGGTGCGGCTGGCCCTGCGCAAGGAGCTGGAGGAGATCGCCGACGAGGACGAGCGCGAGCAGCGCGTCCGCGACCTGACCGCGGCCGCCGAGCGCAACGCCCGCGCCCTCAACGCCGCCGCGCTGTTCGAGCTCGACGACGTGATCGACCCGGCCGAGACCCGTGGCCTGATCGCCTCGACCCTGGCCGCGGCGCGCTGATTCCGCGGCGGCGCTCCACCGCTACGCCGCGGCCGCGACCGGCACCCGGTCGCTCAGCACCGCTCGCGCCCCCCCAAGCGGCCGCACCGTGACGTTGCGGCGCCGCGCGACCTCGACCCCGCCGCCGGCGGCGTCCAGCGTGCAGGTGCGCAACATCTGGCGCATCACCACCTTCATCTCCAGCATCGCGAAGCTGGCGCCGAGGCAGCGGCGGCGGCCGCCGCCGAACGGGATCCAGGTGTAGGTGCCGGGCTGCTCGTCGAGGAAGCGCTCGGGCCGGAACGCGTAGGGGTCGGGATAGAAGGCCGGGTCGTGGTGCAGCAGGTACGCGTTCGCGGCCAGCGAGATGCCGGCCGGATACGCGACGCCCCCGATCTCGATCGGCTTCTTGACCAACCGCGGCTCGGCCTGGGGGAGCACCGGGCGGCGGCGCAGCACCTCCTGGATCGTCGCCGTCAGGTAGGCGTCGTCGCTGCCTTCGTCGATCTCCGCGTGCAGCCGCTCCAGGACCTCCGGTTCGCGAGCCAG
>DASWMG010000341.1:0-13097 GCA_036399875.1 Solirubrobacterales bacterium | reverse complement strand
CGCGGCGGTCTTCGAGGCGGTTTTGCGCTTGGCCGGTTTTGCCGCCGTGCCGTCGCTCTCGCCCCGCACGGCGGCGATGCTCTGCTCCAGCGCGGCCATCAGGTCCGGCGCCGCGGTCGGCTCGGGCTCGTCCGCCGTCGGCGCGCTCAGCACGTCCTCGCCTTCGGCCTTGCGCTCGATCAAGGAGAGAAGCTGCTCGCGGTACTCGTCGTGGTACTGGTCCGGGTCGAAGTCGCGGGTAAGCGACTCGATCAGCTGCTCGGCCATCTCGACCTCGCGCTTGCCGATCTTCGGCTGCTCGGAGGGCAGCACGTCGAGCTCGGAAGGCGGCACGACCTCGTCGGCGAAGCGCATCGTGGTCAGCGTCAGGACGCCGCCGCCGGGCCGCAGCGCCGCCAGGTGCTCCTTGTTGCGGAAGACGAAGCGGGCGATCGCCACCTTGCCCGACTCCTCCATCGCCTTGGCGAGCAGCGAATACGCTTTCTCGGCGCCCTCGGCCGGCCCCAGGTAGTAGGGGCTGTCGAAGTAGATCGGGTCGATCTCCTCGAGGTCGACGAAGTCCTGGACTTCGATCGCGCGCGTCTTCTCGGGTGCGATCGCCGCCATCTCGTCCTTGGTGATCGGCACGTAGCGGTCCGGCGCCAGCTCGTAGGCCTTGACGATCTCCTCGTAGGGGACCTCTTCGTCGGTCCCTTCGGCGACGCGGCGGTGGCGGATACGGGCGCCGTCGGACTCGCGCAGCTCGCGCAGCGAGATGCCGCGCCGGGCCACGGCGCTGTAGAGCTTGACGGGCACGTTCAGTAGCCCGAAGCTGATCGTTCCGCTCCAGATCGCTCTCGCCATCAGCAGATCACCTACCCGGATTCTCGCAGCCGCGCACTGCTCACAATCGGCCAAGTGGTCGGCCGGGAGGCATCTTGCGCCGAAGCGGGTCTAGCGGTAGCGGATCAGGGCGAGGACGGGCGGCCGGCTCGTGGTGCCGCCGCTGGCCCCGACAGCGATCGTGCCGCGTCCGTAGCGGACGATCGCCCGCGCGCCACCGCCCCCCGGCAGCTTCAGCAGGCGAAAGCCCTTGCGCCCGAAGCCGCGGTCGCGCCCGCCGCCCGGGCGCAGGCGCAGCGCCGCGAAAAAGCTCTCGCCACGCCGGTCGAGGCGGCCCATCGCGCCGGCGACGACGATCCGCCCGCGCGTGTCGACCGCCAGCCCCCGCGGCGACGCCCACATTCCCTTGCGTCCCGCGACCACCACGCCGCGGTTGCCGAAGCGGCGGTCGAGCTCGCCGCCGCGGTCGAAGCGGACGACGGCGAAGCGATAGCCGCTCGCGACCGAGACCACGATGCGACCGCGCCGGTCGAAGGCGAAGTCGGTCAGCGAGCCTCCCAGATTGTCGAGCGCGCCGGCGACGCCGTCGTGACCAAAGCCGCGTTCCCGCTGGCCGCCGGGGAAGAACCTGGCGAGGCGCGGCAGCGAGAGGCTGCCGGTCGACGCGGTGCGAATCCGGTCTCCGGCGATCAGAACCTGGCCGCGCTCGTCGTAGGCGGCCTCGACGATTTCGGCGATGCCGCCCGCCTGCACGCGCCTCGCTTCCTCGGCCACGGTCGCGAGGTTCTCGCCGCCTTCGCCGAGCGAGAGCAGCACCAGGTCGGGCTCCAGCTCTTCGAAGTCCCCCGACTGGCCGGCGACGCGGATTTCGCCACCGACCTGGGCCTGCGCCGCCATCGCTTTCTCCTCGGTCTTGCCGAGGTCGATGGCGACGATGCCGCCGCTGCCGAAACTCGCATCGAGCTCGCCGTCGCGGCGGAGGCGGGCGATCGCGAGGTCGCGGCCGGGGACCTGGAGGAACGGTCCGGGCTGCTCGGTCGAGCCGGCGACGAGGATGCGCCCCCGCTCGTCGAAGGCGATCGACTCGGGCTGGAAGGTCGGCAGCGCGGGTGAGATCCCGCCGTTGCCGAAGGACGGGTCGAGGCGGCCGTTTGGCAGGAAGCGGGCGACCTTGGCCGCGCCGCCGCTTCCGAGGCTGCGGGCCTGGGCGACGACGACGATCCGCCGCGTGCGGTCGATCGCCACCGCTTCGCCGGCGAACAGACCGCCGCCGGTGACCACCGCGCCGTCGCGACCGAAGGACCTGCCGCCGGCCTGGGGCGCGGCGCCGGCCGCCGCGACCTCGCCGGCGAGCGCCCCCAGCACGGCGAGGGCAGCCACCGCCGCGACGGCAAGGCGCGGGCGCGGCAGGCGCCTGAGCGAGGCCGGTTGAATGTGGAAGCGCATGAGCCCATGGTCCCCGCCGGGCGGCGCTACCAAAAAGGACAATGGCGGCCCGCCGGCGGCCGGATCTGGCTCGGGCCGGGCCAGGGGCCGGCGGCTGCGCGATCATCCGCCGGTGCTCTTCGGGCTCCGCGACGTCAGCTACAGCCGCGGTGGGCGTCGCGTCCTCCAGTCGGTCAGCGCCAACATCGCTCCGGGTGCGACGGCGGTGGTCGGCCCGTCGGGCAGCGGCAAGTCGACCCTCCTGCGAATGCTCAACCGGCTCGCCGATCCCGACGAGGGCGAGGTCTCCTACCGGGAGCGGTCGCTGAGCGACTACGACCCGCTGGCGCTGCGGCGCGAGGTCGCCCTCGTCCCGCAACTGCCGGCCCTGCTCGACGGCAGTGTCGTGGACAACCTGCGCTACGCGGCCCGACTGGCCGGCAAGGAGCTGGACGCGAAGCACTGTCTCGGTCTCGCGGGCCTGAGCGACGAGTTTGCCGAGCGCGACGTCAGCCGCCTCTCGGTCGGCGAGCAGCAACGCACGATGTTGGCTCGGGCGCTCGCGCAGCGACCGCGGGTGCTGCTGCTCGACGAGCCGACCTCGGCGCTCGACCAACTGGCGCGCGACGAGGTCGAGGCGACCCTGCTGCGGCTGCGCCGCGAGCTGGAGATCTCGCTCGTCGTCGTCACCCACGATCCAGAGCAGGCGCGCCGGCTCGGTGAGCGGGCGCTGCGGCTGGAGGCCGGGCGGGTCGTCGCCAGCGGCCCGCTCGAGGAGGCGCTCGCGTGAGCGGCTCGATCGACGTATCGCTCGGCCAGGTCGCGGCCGCGCTCGCCCTCGTCGCGCTCGCCGCGGGGATCTCCCGGTGGCAGCGCGCCGACCTCGAGGGCGACATCGCCGTGGCGACGGTTCGCTCGTTCGTCCAGCTGACCGCGATCGGCTACGCGATCGAGGCGATCTTCGAGGCGGACACGATCTGGCTGGTGCTGGCGCTGCTCGCCGTGATGGTGCTCTTCGGCGCGCTGACCGCCCGCCGTCGCGCCAGCCGCGTGCCCGGCGCCCTCGGCCCGCTGCTGATCGCCCTGGTCGTCGCCGGGGCGACGACGCTCGGGCTCGTCGTCGCGCTCGACATCTTCGAGCCGACGCCGCGCTACCTCGTCCCCGTGGGCGGCATGGTGATCGGCAACGCGATGACCGCCGCCGCGGTCGGCCTCAACCGCCTCGGCGACGAGATGGCCGACTCGCGGGCGCGGATCGAGGCGACGCTGGCCCTCGGCGCGACCGCGCGCGAGGCGGCGGCGCCGATCGTCCGCCGCGCCCTGCGCTCCGGCACGATCGCGCTGATCGATTCAACCAAGACCACCGGCCTGATCTTCTTCCCCGGCACGATGGTCGGCATGCTGCTCGCCGGCGCCGACCCCACGGACGCCGTTCGCCTGCAACTGATCCTGCTCTACGCCCTGCTCGGCAGCGTCGCGATCGCCGCCCTGGTCGCCACCTCGCTCGCCTACCGCAACTTCTTCACCCCGGCGCAGCAGTTGCGGGAGCCGACCTAGCAGCACCAGCCGTCGATTCGCGGAAAGCGGGCGCGGTCTCGCGGTGCGCCGGGGCTGAACTCGGCCGCGATGCCGCCGACCGCCCGCACGTGGCCGCGGCCATCGGCGGGGATGAAGAGCCACTGGTCGGCGTCCGGCCAGGGAAGGAGCAGATGCCGGCCGTCCGGCGACCAGGCAAGTCCCGACAGGCGCCCGGGAGCCCTGAAGAGCGCTCGTCCCGATCCGCTCGCCACGTCGATCAGCAGCAGCTCGCCGCGAGGCGGTCGCCCAGCGGAGGAGGGGAGCGAAAGCAGCGCCGCGACGGTCTTGCCGCGCGGGGAGAAGGCGGCGTGCTCGACGATCGCGCCGGCCGGCAGCGGAAAGAGCCGCTGGGGGGGACCGGGGTCGACCTGCCCGCCCAGCTTGTCCGCCCTCACCCGATAGATCCACAGCGAGTGGCGGGTCGCCGCGAGCAGGCTGGACCCGTCCGGCGCCCACGACAGCTCGCGGGTGCCGGGGGGCGCCGGGGCGGCGCCGATCTCCTCGGCGGTGTCGGCGTTGACGACAAGCAGGTCGCCCCGCGCGCCGACGTGGGCGAGCAGATGCGGGCCGAGCGGCGACCAGGCCGCGGGCGCGGCGCCGACCCGCCCGGCCACCAGCTCGTCGCCGGTGCCGTCCCCGGCGACTACGCGGAGCGAGCGGCCGGCGCGGTACGCGATCCGGAAGCCCGACGGCGACCAGCGCGGGTCCGTGACAGGTCCGCCGGCCGAGAGCGACCAGCGCACAGTCCCGTCGGGGGCGACGGCGCTGAGCGTGTGACCCGATGCGGTGGCGACGAAGAGCCCGCGAGGCGACCACGTGGCCTCCTCGTAGGAGCCGAGCAGCCGGCGCGAGCCGTCGGGCCGCACCAGCCAGCTTCCCTGCGGAGAGGCGACCAGGAGTCGTCCGCCGCCGGGGATCTCGGTCAGCGCCGGCTCGGCGTCGCGCACGCCGACGCTGAGCGTCTCGTCGATCCAGTCGCGGACCGCGGCGCCGGCGGGGGAGAGGATCACGGCGAGGAGGAGCGTGGCCCCGGCGAGGGCGATCGCCAGCCGGCGCGGCTTCGAGCGAGGCCGTGGCTGGCGCTCGGCGAACGCGGCCGCGACCATCCGCCGCCCGCGCCGCTCGGCGCCCTCGGCCTCTGGGACGGGCACCTCGCGCAGGAGCGCTCGCAGTCGCTGCTCGTTCACGACGGGACCTCCCGCTCGAGCAGGTCGCCGAGCCGGTCGAGGGCCCGCCGCAGGCGCGAGTTCACGGTGCCGCGGGGCAGCTCGAGCAGGCGCGCCGTCTCGCCGGGCGTGTAGTCGAGCAGGTAGCGGAGGACGACGACGGCGCGCTGCTCGGCGGGGAGCTGGGCCAGCGCCGCCATCACCTCGTCCCCGATCCCGTCCGGGCGCGCCGGCGGCGCCTCGGGCTCGGCGCCGTCGGTGCCGCCGCCTCGCCGCAGCGCCTCGCGGCGCGACCAGTCGATCGCCCGGTTGACGACGATCCGGTGCAGCCATGGGCCGAACGGGCGCCGCCGGTCGAAGCGGTCGAGCGCGTCGACGGCGGCGAGGAAGGCGTCCTGGGCGATGTCCTCGGCCGCGGCGGCGTCGTGGACGACCAGGTAGGCGGCGCGGTGCGCCCGCGGCCAGTGCGCGTCGTAGAGGGCCGTGAGCGCCTCGCTCGACCCCGCCTGCGCTTCGCGTACGAGCCTCCGCTCGTGCTCAGGCAAGCCCGGTTCCCTCTCTCGCACACGTCAATCTTCGCCCACCCGCGCGAGCCGGCTTCCGGTGCGGACGAGGGCGCGCTCGATCAGCACCCGTCGCCCTTCCGCGATCGGACCGCGCGGCAGCTCGACCACGAACGAGCTGCCGGCGGCGAGGCGTCGGTTCTGCCAGTGCGGCGCCGTGCCCGCCGGCCAGGGCAGGCGCCGAAACGGGATGCGCGCCAGGCGGGCATAGCGCCGCGCCGCCGGCACGCTGCGGCCCCAGGCGCGGACGAGCGGACGGCGGGCGTGGTGTTGGTGGAACCAGATCGTCACCTCGGGGCGGAGCCGCCTGACGATCCGCGCCGCGAGTCGCGTTTCCGGCTCGGAGAAGGGACGGGGGCCGGAGTATTCGGGCTCTCCCCGCTCGCCGGCCGCTCGCCAGCCGGCGGCGAAGTTGCGGTTGAGGTCGACGCCGCGTCCGTTGACGCGGGCGCCCTCGGCCAGCCCGTCGGGGTTGAGGTTCGGCACCAGGTAGACGTCGGAGGCGGGGTCCGGGCAGTGCGAGGTGATCTGGGTCAGCGGCCGCAAGATGCGCCCGGCGCACTCGTCGCCGTGGATGCAGCCGAAGACGAGCAGCTCGCCGTCGAGCGACGGCCTGCCGTACTCGCGCACGACGATCGGCCGCCCCATGGCCGAGTGCCCCACCACGCCGACCCTGCTCCCCGGCGTTCGAACCGCCTGCGAGAAGACCGAGCGCGACGAGACCGAGCGCGAAGAGGCCGACCGCTCCCCGGGGCGGGCGGCCCGCGCCCCCGCACCCGGAAGCGATTGGGCGACGCCGATCAGAGCGATCCCGGTGACGACCCCAGCGAACGAGGCGACGAGGGGGCGGCGATGCCTCATGCGGCCGTCGGCCCCCGTCGCCTTCCCCGGGTTGCCCGGGCGAGGCCGCCGAGGAGGAGCGCGGCGCCGAAGGCGATCGGCACCCACGGCAGCGTCCCTCCGAGGCCGCTCTCGTCGATCCGCGGCCGGCGGACCTCGAAGTCCTCCGTGTCGACCGTCAGCACCGCGCGAGCGGCGGGTGGCCCGAGCCGGTGCTTGAGGACGACCAACTCCCGTCCCCGGTCGCGCACTTCGAGATGGAGCAGGTACATGTGCCGCTGCTTGACGCGCCTGAGCTGCGGCAGGTCGATGCAGACCGCCGTGCGGCCGACGGTGTCGAGCGCGTGGACGAACGGCTCGCCGCCGTTGCCGTCGTAGAGGGTGTAGGCCCAGCGCCCGTCCGGGCTGCTCGCCCGGCTGAGCGGCAGGCCGGCCATCTCCTCCTCGGGCTCGCTTGGATCGACGATCGGTTCCGGGAGCAGGCGGTGCTCGGCGAGGTCGTATGCCCGCACGGCGTAGTCGGTTATGTACTCGGGGCCGTTGTTCCGGGGGAAGCGCTGGATCAGGTAGACGGTCGAGCCATCCGGGGAGATCGCGTCGAAGCTGAAGTCGCCGCGCAGGTCGACGTGGGTCACGGCGGGGGTCGGAGGGCGATGGCGCGCCCTGAACCACTCGCGCCTGCGCTGAAGGCGCTCCGTGTCGAGGACGGCGAACCTCGACCTCCGCGGCGGGAACCGCCGCGTCAAGCGAGGGAGGACGAGAGTCGCGCCGTCCGCGGAGAGCCCCCCGGCCGTGCCGTCGAATGCGACCGCCGGCACGAAGAAGCTGCCGCGCAGGTGCCACCACCGGGCAAGCCGGCCGTCGTCGCGCTCCACCTGCGCGACGATCGTCATCTCGCCCGCCTTGCCGGGCGAGATCGCGATGTAGCGGTATTCGTCCTCGGGCACGACGACCCCGCCCGGCGCCGGGATCGAGCCGACGCCCTTGGCCGTGGCCGCGTCGGCGGTCGCGGCCAGCACGACCAGTGCCAACAGGGCGGCGACCAGCTGATCTCTCTTCGTCATCTCTCCTCCTGGCATCGGCTTTCACCAGGGATACGGATGGGGTGCCCTCAGAGGTCCGTTGGGCGAAGGGCTACCGAGGCGGGCCTCCATACACTCGGCCCGGTGACCCGCCAACAGCGTCTGACGCTGGTCGCGACGATCCTCGGCTCGACGGTCGTCTTCCTCGACTCGACCGTGGTCAACGTCGCCCTGCCGGCGATCGCCGGCGACCTCGACGCCGGCCTCGCCGGGCAGCAGTGGGTCGTCGAGGCCTATCTGCTGACGCTGGTCGCGCTGCTGCTGGTCGGCGGCTCGCTCGGCGACCGCTTCGGGCGGCGGCGGATGTTCGTCGCCGGCCTGGTCGGCTTCGGCGTCACCTCGGTGCTCTGCGCGCTGGCGCCCAGCGTCGAGTTCCTGGTGGTGGCCCGCGCCCTGCAGGGAGTCGCGGGGGCGCTGCTGGTGCCGGGCTCGCTGGCGATCGTCGCCGCGACCTTCGAGGGCGAGGCGCGCGGCCGCGCGGTGGGGACCTGGACCGCCTGGACCGGGATCGCGACGGTGTTCGGGCCGGCCGGGGGCGGCGCCCTGATCGAGGCGCTCTCGTGGCGGGCGATCTTCTGGATCAACGTGCCGCTGATCGCGCTGACCGTCGCCTTGACCCTCCGCGCCGTCGAGGAGAGCCGCGACCCCGAGGCTTTCACCGGCTTCGACTGGCCCGGCGTCCTGCTCTCCGTGGTGGGCCTCGGTGGGCCGGTCTTCGCCCTGGTCGAACAGCCCAACCTCGGCTGGGGCGACCCGGCGGTCTGGGTCTCGCTCCTCGTCGGCGTCGTCTGCCTGGGCCTCTTCCTGCTGCGCGAGGCGCGAGCCCGCCAGCCGATGCTCGACCTCGGCCTCTTCCGGATCCGCAACTTCTGGGTCGCCAACCTGACCACGCTCGCCGCCTACGGCGGTCTGATCGGCGGCCTCTTCTTCCTGACGCTCTTCCTGCAGCAGGTCGGTGGCTACTCGCCGCTGGAGGCGGGGCTGGCGACGACGCCGATCTCGGTCGTCCTCTTCCTGCTCTCGCCGCGCTTCGGCCGCTTCGCCTCCTCGGTCGGGCCGCGGCTGCCGATGACGGCGGGGCCGATCCTCGCCGGCCTCGGCCTGCTTCTCCTGCTGCGGATCGACGCCGGCGCCGCCTACCTCCCCGACGTGCTGCCGGGCGTGCTCGTCTTCAGCCTCGGCTTGGCGGCGACGGTGGCGCCGCTGACCGCGACGGTGCTCGATTCGGTCGAGGAGCGCCATGTCGGCGTCGCCTCTGGCGTCAACAACGGCATCTCCCGCGTCGCCGGCCTGCTCGCCATCGCCGTGCTCGGCGCGGTGATCTCGGCCAAGTTCGGCGCCGACGCCCGCGGGGACGGCAGCAACCCGCTGACCGCGAGCGCGCCGGAGGCTTCGACGTCCGCGTTTCACCTCGGCATCGCGATCGCGGCGCTGCTGATGGTCGCCGGCGGCATCGTCTCCTGGCTCGGCATCGAGGACCGGCGTCCCTCCGGTGAGCGGTCGCACTAGGCTGCGGCCCGTGAGCGCCCCGATCGTCTTCTCCGGCATCCAGCCGACCGGCCGCAAGCACCTCGGCAACTACATCGGCGCAATCCGCCAGTACGTCGAGGGCCAGGAGCGCGGCGACCCGGCGATCTTCTGCATCGTCGACCTGCACGCGCTCTCGGTCGCCTACGACCCGGCCGAGCTGCGCGAGCGGCTCTACGACACCACGGCGATCCTGCTCGCCGCCGGTCTCGATCCCGAGCGCTGCGTTCTCTTCCGCCAGTCCGACGTGCGCGAGCACAGCGAGCTGACCTGGCTGCTCTCGGCGGTCACCTCGCACGGAGACCTCAACCGCATGCACCAGTTCAAGGAGAAGTCGGGGCGCCAGCGCGAGCTCGCCTCGGCGGCGCTCTTCTTCTATCCGGTGCTGATGGCCGCCGACGTGCTCGCCTACCGGGCGACCGAGGTCCCGGTCGGCGACGACCAGCGCCAGCACGTCGAGCTGATGCGCGAGATCGCCCGCCGCTTCAACGAGCGCTTCGGCGAGACCCTGGTCGTTCCCGAGCACCGCATCCCCGGGCTGGGCGCGCGGATCATGGACCTGCAGGAGCCGGAGCGGAAGATGTCCACCACCGCCTCCAGTGAGCAGGGGACGATCTACGTCCTCGACGAGCCCGGCGCGATCCGCAAGAAGCTCGGCAGCGCGGTCACCGACTCCGGCCGCGAGGTCGTCCGCGCGCCCGACAAGCCGGGCATCTCGAACCTGATCGACATCCTCGCGGTCGCGCGCGGCGCCGATCCCTCCTCGGTCGAGGCCGAGTTCGAGGGCGCCGGCTACGGTGACTTCAAGAAGGCGGTCGGCGAGGCGGTGGTCGAGTTCCTGGCCCCCGTCCGCGAGCGCTACGCCGAGCTGCGCCCCGACGAGGCGGCGCTGGAGGCCGCGCTCGTCGCCGGCGCCGAGAAGGCCCGCGCGCTCGCCGCGCCGACCGTCGCCGCGGTCCGCGACCGCATGGGCATCGGCGCCGCGGCCTAGTCTTCGGGAATGCCGGTCGCCGACCTCGACCTCGAGCTCGACGTCTTCGCGGGCCCGTTCGACCTGCTGCTCGCGGTGCTGCTGCGCGAGGAGGTCGACCTGCTCGAGGTGCAGCTCGGCGAGGTCGTCGTCTCCTACGTCGAGCACCTGGAGCGCGAAGGCGAGCTGGAGCTGGAGGTGGCGACCGAGTTCCTCGTCCTGATCGCTGCCCTGCTCGAGCTGAAGTCGCGGCTGATGCTGCCCAGCGCCGAGGGCGAGGTCGAGGAGCTGGGGCCCGAGGAGGCGGTCGAGGAGCTGCTGGCGCGTCTGCTCGAGTACCGGCGCTACCGCGACGCCGCGGCGATGCTGAGCGAGCGCTTCGAGGCGGCGCGGGGCTACCTCTACCGGTCGGCGCCGCTGCCTTCGCGGCTGCGGCGAGTAGCGCTGGAGGCGGCTACGGCCGCCTACGACCCCGAGCGGCTCGCGGCGGCTCTCGGCGACCTGCTCGAAGTGCCGCCGCCGCTGGAGATCGGCCACATCCGCCCGACCGTCTCGCTCGAGCGGCGGCTGCGCGCCCTGCGCGACGCGCTCAGCGGCCGCTCGCGCATCGACTTCGACGAGCAGTTCGGCGGCGAGGACCGACTGACCCAGGCCGTCACCCTCTTCGCCCTGCTCGAGCTCTACCGCAAGGGCGAGGTGACCTGGAAGCAGGACGAGCCGCTCGGCCCGATCGAGATCCAGCGGGTGAGCGCATGAGGGGGAGCGGATGAGCGACCTGGCGCGCACGATCGAGGCGCTGCTCTTCCTCTCGCCGCGCTCGGTTGCGGTCGCCGACCTCGCCGAGGCGACCGAGGCGACTGAGGGCCAGGTCGAGGAGGCGATCGAGCTGCTGCGCGAGGACCTCGCCGAGGGCAAGCGCGGCGTCGTCCTGCGCGAGGTGGCCGGCGGCTTCGCGCTGGCCAGCGATCCCGCCGCCGAGGAAGCGGCCCGCCGCCTGCTCGCCAAGCCGCGCACGCCGCCGCTGACGCCGGCCCAGGCCGAGACGCTGGCGATCGTCGCCTACCTGCAGCCGGTCTCGCGGCCCGAGGTGGCGCGGATTCGCGGCGTCGCCTCCGAGTCGGCGACCCAGACGCTGATCGAGCGCGGCCTGATCGAGGAGTCGGGACGCTCCCAGTTCGGCGCCGCCCTCTTCAAGACCACGGAGCTGTTCGACAAGCTGTTCGGGCTGAGCGGGCTGGATCAGCTGCCCGACCCGTCGAAGTTCGACCCGAGCCCGGAGGACGAGAGGGAGCTGCGCGAGCGGCTGCTGAAGGCGGGGGAACAGCGGGCGGAGTGACTCGCGGGGAGCCCATCCCGGCAGGGGTTCCACTTAACTTTTTCCGAAGGCCCTTGGTGGCCGTCCGAGGGTCTGGTCGCGGAAAAAGTACAAGACGTTCCACCCCTACCGGGATGGGCTCCTGGTGAGGCTCGCCAAGTTTCTGGCTCATGGGGGAATAGCTTCGAGGCGGCGAGCTGAGGAGATCGTTGCCAAGGGGCTGGTGACGGTGGGGGGCGAGGTGGTCACTGACCCGGCCCGGGACGTCGCCGTAGGGGACGAGGTCCGGGTCAATGGCGAGCTGGTCGCCGCCGAGGCGCGCGAGGTTTGGGCGGTGAACAAGCCGCTTGGGGTGGTCTCGACCGCGCGGGAGCCGGGTGGGCGAACGGCGGTGGTCGAGCTGGTCGATTCCGAGGTGCGGCTCTATCCGGTGGGCCGGCTCGATGCCGACTCGACCGGCCTGCTGCTGCTCACCAACGACGGCGAGCTGGCCAACCGGCTCACGCATCCCCGCTACGAAGTCGCCAAGGCCTACCGGGTCGAGCTGCGCCGGCCACCCTCCGACGCCGACCTGCGCCGGCTGGCGAGCGGAGTCGAGCTGGAGGACGGGTCGACCGCGCCGGCCGAGGTGCGCCGGCTCGGCGAGCGCGAGGTGGAGATCGTCCTGCGCGAGGGCCGCAACCGCCAGATCCGCCGCATGGCCGAAGCGGTCGGGAACGAGGTCGTGGCGCTGCGCCGCGTCCGCTTCGGCCCGATCGACCTCGGCGACCTCGGCGAGGGCGCGGCCCGCCGCCTCTCGCCAACCGAGATCGCCGCTCTCCGGGGACCCGCCGGCTCTTAGGTGCCCTATTGGGCACTTAACAACCGGCGGGTCCCTCTGGGAAGATGGCTGGGATGGACGAGCAGCGACTCTTCGCGGTGCGCGGCGCCGTGCAGGCCGAGGCCAACGCGCCGGCGGCGATCGCCGAGGCCACAGCCGAGCTGATGAGCGAGCTGCTCGAGCGCAATGCGCTCGGGCCGGACGCCATGGTCAGCTGCCTGTTCACCACCACCGACGACCTCGACGCCGAGTTCCCGGCCGCGGCGGCGCGCGAAGTCGGGCTGGACGCGGTGCCGCTGCTCTGCTGCCGCGAGATCCCGGTCCCCGGTGCGATGCCGCGGGTGATTCGCGCCATGGTCCACTACTACGCGCCAGCCGGTCACGCTCCGTCCCACGTCTACCTGGGGCCGACCCAGGAACTGCGGACGGACCTGCACGCCGCTCAATAGGCAACCGGCGCAACGGGCGCGCCTGAAACGCCCGCCGCCCGGCGGTCGGCCACAATGACGGCATGACCGTCACCTTCGCCGAGAAGCTCGCCCGCATCCCCGGCTACCAGGCCGGCGTGCCGACCGGCACGGCGCCGGAGGCGATCGCCGAGGCCGGCATCGCCCAGCTCGCCTCCAACGAGTCGCCGTTCCCGCCGCACGCCAAGGTGGTCGAGGCAATCGGCAGGGCGGCGAGCGCGATGAACCGCTACCCGGACCCGGCTGCGACGCTGCTGCGCCGCCGGATCGCCGACCGTTACGAGGTCGAGCCCGGCCGCGTCGCCGTCGGCAACGGCTCCTGCGAGATCCTGCTCGCCGCCGCCGAGGCGCTCTGCGAGCCCGGCGCGGAGATCGTCTACGCCTGGCCGTCCTTCTCGATGTACCCGTACCTGGCGGCGCTCTCGGGCGCTCGCGAGGTCCGCGTGCCGCTCGGCGACGACATCCACGACCTCGACGCGATGGCCGCCGAGGTGACCGCGGCCACCCAGCTCGTCCTCGTCT
>DASWMG010000340.1:0-7723 GCA_036399875.1 Solirubrobacterales bacterium | reverse complement strand
GGTCGAGCGGATGAACGCCGACATGCTCGCTGCCGGGGTCGAGCTCGGCGACCGCTTCCGCTTCGACCTCGTCCACGGACACGACTGGCTCGTCGCCATGGCGGGCGATCACCTCGCGCGCAGATTCGACTGCCCGCTGGTGACCACCATCCACGCCACCGAGCACGGCCGCCACCAGGGCTGGGTCGACAAGCACCCCCAGACCTACATCCACGGGGTCGAGCGCTGGATCACCAACCGCTCCGAGCGGGTGATCGCCTGCTCTCACTACATGCGCGAGCAGATCGCCGACATCTTCGGCGTCGAGGAGGAGCGGGTCAGCGTCATCCCGAACGGCATCGACCCCGACGACCTGCTGCCGCAGGATCCGTCCGAGCTGGGACGGCTGCGGGCCGAGTTCGCGGCGCCCGACGAGAAGCTGGTGCTGCTGATCGGCCGGCTCGTCTACGAGAAGGGCTTCCAGCTGGCGCTGGAGGCGATGCCGCGGGTGATCGAGGAGGCTCCGGGAACGCGCTTCCTCGTCGCTGGCTCGGGAACCCACGAAGCCGAGCTGCACAAGCAGGCCGAAGAGCTCGGCCTGATGGATCACGGCACATTCCTGGGCTGGATCGGCGACGACGTTCTCCACTCCCTGTACCGGATCGCCGACCTCACGGTCGTGCCCTCCATATATGAGCCGTTTGGGCTGGTGGCGCTCGAGGCGATGGCCTCCGAATGCCCCTGCATCGTCGCCGACACCGGCGGCCTGCGCGAGGTCGTCCCCCACGAGGAGGTGGGGTTGCGCTTCCGCTCTCATGACCCCGAAGCGCTCGCCGAGGTGGCGATCCGCGTCCTGCGCGACGACGACCTGGGCCACCGCCTCGTCACCGAAGCGTACGAGCACCTGCGCCAGTTCGATTGGGCCGACGTCGCCGAGCAGACGGCGGCGGTCTACGCTGACCTGGTCGGCGCCCGGCGCCCGGCCTGAGCGCCCGTCTCAGCCGAATCGGGGATCGGCTCGAAGCCGCCTACCGTGGCGCTGCCGGGCTGCCAGACGATGCCGTCGAGGAGGTCAAGGGGCGAGACGGACAGCGCACCGGCCAGCTTGACGAGCGTGTCGATCCGGGGCAGGTGGCCGCCACGCTCCAGCGATCCGATCTGCGTCCGGTGCAGGGAGGCGCGGATGCCCAACTCTTCTTGCGAAACGTCCGCCCGTTCGCGACAGCGTCTCAGGTTCTCCCCAAAGCGGGCCGCGATGTTCATAAGGGGGAGTGTTTTTGTCTGTCGATGCAACGTCAACAGGAGACATCTGGACTTCTTTCGCAGGGGGAAGGTCTTTGGGTACAGGATTATTTATGAAGAATACTTGCTGAAGAGCATATCTAGCCTGTCGGTGGTATTCTTTTGTCTGCATGGCAAGCAGAAGGCCCACTGATCGAGTTTTCTTGTGTCTTCCCGTCAAAGGCGGTATCAAGGGGTGGCCAGGGATTTCTAGACGGAAGGAAGAACGATGATTCGCAAGACCTTCATCTGTGCCCTGGTCGCCCTCTGCGTCGGAGCCGTTGCCGCTCCCGCTGCCCAGGCCGTGCCGGAACTTCACTCCGAAACCGAACACACGATTCTCACAGGCCAAGGCAACATCAACACCGAACTGGCCCTCGACGCCGGCAACTTCCAGTGCGGCGTGATGCGATTCGACGGCACAACGCTGATGTCGACAACGACGACATTCGGGCTGACACCGACATTTGAAAACTGCGTCTTGGACGGTATGGAAGCGCTCTTCACACCCAATGGCTGCCACTGGCGCGTCCACGTCGGCCCCAACGAAGAACATCTGACAGGCAGCGTCGACTTCGTCTGTCTCGAAGGTCAGCAGATGGAAATCGACTCGCCAGCCTGCACGATCACAATTCCCCCGCAGGCCGGCCTGCAGACCGTCACATTCACAAACGAGAACGCCGGGATGGAACGCAGCATCATCCTCGACCTCAACCTCACCGGCATCCACTACGTCGAACACGGCATGGGCTGCCCCAACGCGACAGAAACAACAAACAACGGCAACTTCAAAGGCAAAGTGACAATCACAGGCGAGAACACAATGGGCGTCCACCGCGGGATCTGGATCGAATAGCCCCCCTCGCGGCTGTCGAAGCCCTCAGTTGGGCTGAGGCGGCCGCATCGTCGTCCAGGCGGCCGGGTCCGGTTCGACCGGATTCGGCCACCGCAGCCGCTCCGGCGTCTCGCGCATGCGGACGATCCTGGCGGGGACACCGGCGACGACGGCGTTGGCCGGCACGTCCTTGGTGACGACCGAGTTGGTGCCGACGATCGAGTTGTCGCCGACCCGGACACCGCGCAGGATGCAGGCCCCGTAGCCGATCCAGACGTTCGAGCCGACCTCGACGTCGCGCGTGTAGATGCCCTGCTCGCGGATCGGGCGCTCGACCTCGACGACCCCGTGGTCGAAGTCGATGAACATCGCCCGGTCGGCGATAACGCACTGCTCGCCGATCCGCACGCGGCTGTAGGCGGAGATCGTGCACTCCTGGCCGAGCACCGTCTTGCGGCCGATCTCGACGACGCCCTCGTGGCAGCGGATCTTGGTGCCGTGGCCGAGCCAGACGAAGCGGCCGAGCTCGATTCGGCCCCGCCGGCCGACCTGCAGTTCGAGGCGGCTGCCGAGGAAGACCGGCCCATCGGTGCGCCAGCGCCAGCCTGCCCGCGTCAACAGACGGCGCCGCAGGTAGCGGCCAAACAGGAGCGCGTATTTGGGCGTCAGCATCCCGTTGCGGGCGCAGAAGCGGAGGAATCGCAGGCAGCGGATCACGGGCGGCGGGGACTCTAGACTGGCGACGCCCATGCCCGACGCCGCCAAAGCAGCCTCCCTCGCCGATCGCCTCATCGCCGGCGAGAAGCGAGCGCTGGCGCGGGCGATCACCCTGATCGAGTCCGACGACCCGGCCGGCTGGGAGCTGATCCGCGAGGTCTACCCACGCACCGGCAAGGCCCGCATCGTCGGCTTCACCGGCCCTCCCGGGGTGGGGAAGAGCACGCTGATCGGGGCCCTGACCGCCGAGCTGCGCAAGACCGAGCGCCAGGTCGCCGTGCTCTCGATCGACCCCTCCAGCCCCTTTACGCGCGGCGCCCTGCTCGGCGACCGCATCCGCCTCTCCGATCACTTTCTCGACCCGGGCGTCTTCATCCGCTCGATGGCGTCGCGCGGCGCCCTCGGCGGTCTCTCCGAGGCGGCGCTGCAGGTGGCGCTGGCGATGGACGCGGCCGGCAAGGACGACGTGCTGATCGAGACGGTCGGCGTCGGTCAGGCCGAGATCGACATCGTCGACCACGCCGACACGATCGTCCTGGCGCTGATGCCCGGCTCTGGCGACTCGATCCAGGCGCTGAAGGCGGGCGTGATGGAGATCCCCGACGTGATCGTCGTCAACAAGGCCGACCACCCGATGACCGACACGATGGTGCGCGAGGTGAACAGCGTGTTGGCGCTGTCGCACGAAAAAGGCAAGTGGCGGGTGCCGGTGCTTCGCACCGAGGCGGCGGCCGGCAAAGGCGTCGACGAGCTTGCGGCCAAGATCGACGAGCACCGCGCCTTCATCGAGGAGAGCGGCACCCTTGAGGAGCGCCGGGCCCGCAACCTGCGGAGCGAGGTGCTCGGGATCGCCGCCTCGCGAATGCGGCGCCGACTGGAGACGACCGCCGATGCCGATCCTGAGACGACCGCCCTGCTCGAGCGCGTCGTCCGGCGCGAGCTCGACCCCGCCAGCGCCGCCAGCGAGTTGATGGAGAGGCAGGCCATCGATGGCTAGCTGGCTGGGCTGGCACCTCGACGACTACGGGGGGGCCAGGGCCGGTCGCGTGCGCGGGCTCTTCGCGGACGCCGACAGCGGCGAGCCGGCCTGGCTGATCGCCGAGCTGGCGCGGCGCCTGCCTCTGCTCCGTCGCCGCGGCAGCCGCCTGGTCGCCGTGCCGCTGCGCGATTGCGCGGGAGGCGGCGGCCGTGTCTGGACCGCACATGGGCGCGACGACCTGCGGCGGGCCCCAACGGTCGACCCGACTCGACCGCTGCTGCGTGAGCACGAGCTGACGATCTGCGCTCACTATGGGATCGGCGAGGCCGTCGGTCGGGCGGCGGAGGTGCGCGAGCGTCCGCTCGGCGGCGTCACCGCCAAGCCGCTTGTCTGACCGCGTCAGTTGCGGGTTCTATCTAGGGCCGTGTAGGGTCTCGAACCAATGCGGAGCCGTTCCTTCTTGGCGCTGGCCGCCGTTGTGGCGACGTTCGCGCTCGCGGCGAGCGTTGCCAGTGCGCACGCGCTGAAAATGGTTCGGGCTTCGAACGCGAACAACCAGGTGGCGAAGGGGGTCTGTAAGGGCTTCGTCAACGACGAGACCCTCGGCACCTGCGTCGACTGGACTTCCGGACCGTGTCGTCGCGTCTCGGCGCACCAGGTTCGCTGCCAGATGACTCACGTCTTTCGCCATGAAAACGGAATGGAAGTCCGCTGCCGGCAGGCCCAGGAATGGTTCCTCGCCGAGGGGAGCGGGGAGCTCGATGCCCGCCTGGTTCCAAAATCCGTTCGCTGCCGCGAAACTCGCCCGCCGGATCCCGTAACGCCGTAACGGCCGGCGCTTCGGCTAGCAGCCGAGCTGCCGGGCGATGACCATCTGCTGCACCTCGTCGGTGCCCTCGCCGATCGTGAGGATCTTGGCGTCGCGGTAGAAGCGGCAGACGGGGTACTCCTCGATGTAGCCGTAGCCGCCGTGGATCTGGACCGCCTCCTCGGTGGCGCGCACCGCGAGGCGGCCGGTGATCAGCTTCGCCTGGGCGGCGGTCAGCGTGAACGACTCGCCTGCGTCCTTCTCGAGCGCCGCCCGCCAGGTCAAGAGTCGAGCCGCCTCGATCTGGGCCGAGAGATCGGCGATCTTCGCCTGGATCGACTGGAACTTGGAGATCGGCTGGCCGAAGGCGCGGCGCTCCTTGGCATAGGCGAGCGCCTCGTCGAGCGCGCCCTGGGCGAGCCCGACTCCCATCGCAGCGACTCCGATCCGGCCGCCGTCGAGGATGTGGAGGAAGTTCTTGAAGCCGTCGCCGCGCCGGCCGAGCAGATTGGCCTCGGGCACTCGGCAGGACTCGAAGCTGAGCGGCCGCGTGTCCGAGGCGTTCCAGCCCATCTTGCGGTAGGGCTCGCCGGTGTCGTAGCCGGGCGTGCCGGTCGGGACGACGATGTTGGAGATCTCCCTGCGGCCGTTCGCCTCGCCGGTCACGGCGGTGATCGAGACGCAGCCGGAGATCTCGGTCCCCGCGTTGGTGATGAACTGCTTGGCGCCGTCGATCGTCCACTCCCCGTCGGCGAGTCGCGCCCTGGTGCGCACGTTGCCGGCGTCCGATCCGGCCTCGGGCTCGGTCAGCCCGAAGGACGCGAGACGCTCGCCGCTGCACAGCCGCGGCAACCACTCGGCTTTCTGCTCGTCCGTCCCCCAGAGATGGATCGGCATCGTGCCGAGCGAGGTGTGGGCGGCCATCGTGATGCAGACCGAGGAGTCGATCCGGGCAAGCTCTTCGACGGCGAGCACGTAGGAGAGCGTGTCGGCGCCACCGCCCCCGTACTCCTCGGGGAAGGGGATGCCCATCAGCCCCAGCGAGCCCATCTTGGCGACGATCTCGTACGGGAACCGCTTCTCGCGATCGAGCTCCTCGGCGACTGGCGCCACCTCCTGTCGCGCGAAGTCGCGCACGGTGTCGCGCAGCAGTCGCTGCTCGCTGGTCAGCTCGAAGTCCACGCCGCGGAGCCTATGCCGGTCCTACAGCTGCAGGCTCTTGACCTGCAAGAGCTCCTCGATCGCGTAGCGACCGTTCTCGCGCCCGTGGCCCGACTGCTTGAAGCCGCCGAACGGGGCGAGCGGGTTGAAGGCGCCGCCGTTGATCTCGATCTGGCCGGTGCGGATGCGCCTCGCGACCGCGATCGCGCGCTCCTGGTCGGCCGACCAAACCCCGCCGGCGAGCCCGTAGACCGTCTCGTTGGCGATCCGCACGGCGTCGTCGGTGTCCTCGTAGGGCTGGATCACCAGGACCGGCCCGAAGATCTCCTCCTGGGCGATCGTCATCTCCGGCGTCACCTTCGAGAATACGGTCGGGCGGACGAAGTAGCCGCGGTCCAGTCCCTCGGGAGGCGCCGTTCCGCCGGTCAGCAGCTCGGCGCCCTCCTCCTCTCCCTTGCGGATGTAGTCGCGGACGCGCTCGCGCTGGACCTCGGAGACGAGCGGCCCCAGCCGGGTGCCGGCCTCGAAGGGGTCCCCGGGCGTGTAGCTCTCGGCGGCTTCGACGGCGAGCTGCTCGGCCTCGGCCAGCTTCTCGCGCGGCACCAGCATCCGGGTCAGGGCGCTGCAGGTCTGGCCGGAGTTGAGGAAGCACTTGGCGACGCCGTCGGGCACCGCCCTGGCGAGGTCGGCGTCGTCGAGGATGACGTTGGGCGACTTGCCGCCGAGCTCCATCGCGACCGGCTTCACCGTCGCGGCCGCGAGCTCGGAGACGCGCCGCCCGGCCCGCGTCGAGCCGGTGAAGGAGACCATGTCGACGCCGGGATGGCCCGCGATCGCCTCGCCGACGACGGGGCCGGTGCCGGTGACGAGGTTGAAGACCCCGGCCGGCACCCCGGCGGCCTCGACCACCTCGGCGAGGATGAAGGCGTTGAGCGGCACGACCTCGCTCGGCTTCAGGACCACCGTGCAGCCGGCGGCCAGGGCGGGGGCGACCTTGGCGGCGATCTGGTTGAGCGGGTAGTTCCAGGGCGTGATCGCGCCGAGCACGCCGACCGGCTCGCGCAGGACGCGCGAGTTGCCGATCTCCTCTTCCCAGGCCACTTCTTCCATCAGCTTCGGCATCGCCGCGAACTGACCGGTGGGAAGGCCGGCCTGGATGATCTTGCTCAGCTTCAGCGGCATACCGAGCTCCTGGGCTATGGTCGCCGCGATCTCGTCGGAGCGCTCGCCGAGCCCGGCGGCGATCGCCTCCAGATAGCCGGCCCGCTCCTCGCGCGAGGTCTGCGACCAGGAGTCGAAGGCCTGGCGCGCGACGCGCACGGCGCGGTCGGCGTCGGCGGGCCCGCAGGCCGGGATCGAGCCGATCGTCTCCTCGGTGGCCGGGTTGACCACCTCGATCCGCTCATCGGACTCGGGCTCGACCCACTCGCCCCCGAGGAAGATTCTGTCCCGCACCTGAAGCTCGGCCGCCGTTGCCATCCGTCTCTCCCTACTCGCTGGTCTGGGCGGCCAACGCTAGCGCCTCGGCGCCGGGTCCCGGCAACGCCCGCGCGTCGCGCGCGTTCAGCTCCTTGCCGCACTCCTCGCAGATGCCGCGATCGCTGACCCGGCCGCCGCACTCCTTGTGGACGATCACCATCGGCGGGCCGTCCGGGTTGGGGGAGTGGCGGTCGCCCCAGGCGAGCAGCGCCACCAGCGCCGGCCACAGGTCGAGGCCCTTCTCGGTCAGGAAGTACTCGTAGCGAGCCGGGCTCTCCTGGTAGGGCCGCCGTTCGAGGATGTCCTCCTCGACGAGGCGCTGGAGGCGGGTGGAGAGGACGTTGCGCGCTATCCCGAGCCCCTTCTGCAGGTCGTCGAAGCGCCGTCGCCCATTCATCACGTCGCGCACGATCAGCAGCGACCAGCGCTCGCCGATCACTTCGAGCGCCTTGGCGATCGAGCAGACCTGGCCGGGATAGTCGTG
>DASWMG010000339.1:0-3837 GCA_036399875.1 Solirubrobacterales bacterium | reverse complement strand
CGTCCTCTGCGGCCTCTCGGCCGGCTCGCTCTGCTGGTTCGCCGAGGCGGTGAGCGGCTTCCACGGCGAGCCGCGCCGGGTCGAGGGCCTCGGCCTGCTGCAGTTCAGCAACTGCGTCCACTACGAGCCCGGCTCGAACCGCCGCCGCGCCTACCGCGAGCTGCTGGCGGCCGGCATGCCGTCCGGCTACGCGGCCGAGGACGGCGCCGCCCTTCACTTCGTCGGCGGCGAGCTGAGCCGCGTCGTCGCCTCGCGGCCGCGGGCGCGCGGCTACCGGCTCGACGTGGTCGGCGACCGGGTCGTGGAGATGCGGGTCGCGACCACCTACCTCGGCGACCCCGGCGCGGTCGGTTACCTCTCGCCGCTGCCCGAGGCGATGTCCACCGCGGTGGCGGCGTGACCCCCGACTCCGTTCGCACTTTGTCGGGCTATGCCAGACAAAGTGCGAACGGAAGCCGAGTGAGGCGCCTCCTCGCGCTCGGCGGCCATGACTTCACGGCGCGCCCAGCCGACCGCGCCGTCTGCGAGCTGATGCTGCGGCTGGCGACGGCGCGGGCTGGCGGGCGCCCGCGCATCTGCCTGCTGCCGACCGCCAGCGGCGACACCTCCGAGCAGATCGGCCGCTTCTACGCCGCCTTCGGCGAGCGCCCCTGCGAGCCCTCCGACGTCTCGCTCTTCCGGCTCGGCCGCCAGCCGGTGGAACTGCGCGACCACCTGCTCGCCCAGGACCTGATCTACGTCGGCGGCGGCAGCCTGCTCAACCTGCTCGCCGTCTGGGAGGCGCACGACCTCGGCGCGATACTCAGCCTCGCCTGGCGTCGCGGGATCGTCCTCGCCGGCCAGAGCGCCGGCGCGCTGTGCTGGTTCGAGGCCGGGATCACCAAGTCGTCGGGACGAGCCGAGCCGGGCGCCGGTCTCGGCCTGCTCGCCGGCAGCCTCTGCGTCCACTACAACAACGAACCCGACCGCCGCGCCGCCTACCTCGACGCTGTCGGCGACGGCATGCCGGACGGCTACGGCCTCGACGACTACGCCGGCCTGCTCTGGGAAGGCGCCGGTGCCCCCTCCGCCGTCACCGCCCAGCGCGGCGCCCGCGCCTACCAAGTGGCCGCTGACGAGGATGGCGTCGTCGAGTCCCCACTGCCAGCGAAATTCCTCCCCGCCCCGGCTCCTGCTTCTTTGAGGGAGGACATAGCCGAGTTCCGCCGCGTCCGCAGGATGAGACAACGAGCCGGCTGGCTCGGCTAGCTACTCCTCCCAGCGGAAGCCAACCGCGCTCAGCCGCGGCTCGAGCGGACTCGTGGGAAGTCCGGGTGGTGGCTCGGCTTCGTTGTAGCCGCGCGGCGCCGTGTCGTTGGGGGTCTCGGGATGGAAGAGCGAGGCGAGCACCTGGATCTGGCCGCGGCCGACGCCGAGCTCCCACTGGCCGCCGCCGTAGGCACCGATGTGGCGCTCGTCGCAGTAGTCGTAGGTCTCGCAGAGCTCGCGCAGACCGCCGATCCGCGATGGCTTCACGTTGACCATCTTCGGCTCCCAGGGCAGCGCCTCGATGTCGGCGATCGCGTGGATCGGCGCGTCCCAGGTGATCCGGTCGCGGATCGGCTCCAACAGCGGCCGCGTCTCGTCCTGGACGTCCGGGTCCTCGATCCAGGCGTCGGGGAAGGCCTCGAGCAGCTTGCGGTAGAGCTCGGGATCGGTCTCCACGTCGACCACGGTCCCTTTGTAGAAGCCCTTGAGGTCGAGCGAGTCGATCGCGCCGGTCGCCGCCAGCTCCGCGATCAGCTCGTCGCTCCAGTCGTTGGTCGGGTCGAGCTTGAAGCGCAGGCCCGGATAGCGGTCGAGCTTTCGGTTCAGCGTCTCGATCGTCGAGGGCTTCTCGGGGCCAGGCGAGAGCCGCATCGAGCAGACGAAGGAGACGGGACGGGCGGCCCGCCCGAGCGCTTCCTCGATCCCGATCCGCGCCTGGCGCAGCGCCAGGTCGAGCGCCGCCGACTCGAAGGCCCAGCGCCGGTAGCGGCGCGAGACGTCGCGCTGCGGCTCGGAGGGAAAGGTGTCGACGTGGGCCATGAAGTCGCAAAACTCGCCGAGCGTCCTCGGCCCGGTCAGGTTCAGCGTCGGACCGGCGTCCTGGAGGGCGACGTGGTCGAGGGCGTCGTAGGTGACGTCCTCCCCGAGCCCCTCCTCGCCGCCGCCGTGCAGGTGGATGACGGTCGAGAGGCGATCGAAGCCGGGCGTCTGCAGCTCCAGCCCCTCCAGCTCGTAGCCCTCGATCTCCAGGGGCAGGTTGGCGAGGGAGTCGAAGGTGGCCATCGGCGGCTGAGCCTAGCGAGCGCCGCCGCCCGGCTAGCGGGCGACCCGCAGCGTCTTCAGCTGACGATCGCTGCTGCCCCGCACATAGCCGCCGTGGGCGACGCTCTCCTCGATGTAGCGCAGCGTCTCCTCGCTGAGCCGCTCGCCGGGGAGGACGTTGGGGATGCCGGGCGGGTAGGCGGCCAGCGACTCGACGGCGATCCTCCCCGCCGCCTCGGCGAAGGGCACGGCCTCCTGGGGACCGAGGAACGCCTCGCGCGGCGTCATCACCGGCTCGCCCCAGGGCGGCGGCGGCGCCAGCTCGGGCCGGCGCGAGCTGCCCGCCGTCTCCAGCCGGGGGACGACCTCGCGCAGGGCGTGGGCGAGGCGCTCGCCGGCGCTCGCGGCCGGCTCGCCCATCCCGAAGATCGCGACAACGACGTTCTCGGAGTGGAGCTCGAGGTCGATCCCCTCGGTCTCGAGGATCGTCCTGGCGAGGAGGTAGCCGGTCGATCCGGTGCCCCGCACGTCGATCGAGAGCCTCAGCGGGTCCCAGCCCGCGATCCCCGCCCGACCGACGAGGCGCTCGTCGAGCGGCACCAGGCCGGGGATCTCTTCGATCGCTTCCCGCGTCGCCGCGATGCCGGCGATCGTCTCGTCGAGCAGCTCCTCGCCATGGACCTGAGCCTGGCGCCGCGCCGCGTCGAGCGAGCCGGCGAGCAGGCCGCTGGGGCTCGTCGTCTCGACCAGGCTGACGCTGCGATCGACCACCGCGGCATCGACCCGCTCGCTGCCCTGGTGGAGCATCGCCGCCTGGGTGAGGCTGCCGACGATCTTGTGGGTCGAGGAGATCACCAGGTCGGCCCCTTGGCTGAGCGCATCGGGTGGGAGCGCCGGGTGGAAGCGCAGGTGGGCGCCCCACGCCTCGTCCACCACCAGGGGGACGCCGCGCGCGTGGGTCACCTCGGCGAGCGCCGCGATGTCGGCACAGGCGCCGAAGTAGGTCGGGGAGACGACCAGCGCGCCGACCGCGTCGGGCATCGCGTCGAGCGCCGCGGCGAGCGAATCGGGACTGAGGCAGTGGGCGATGCCCAGCTCGGGGTCGAGCTCGGGCGCGACGAAGGAGGGCCGCATCCCGCTCAGCACGAGGCCGTCGATCACGGAGGAGTGGACGTTGCGCTGGACGACGACGCGGTCGCCGGAGTGGGCGAGCGCCAGGCAGGCGGCGTGGTTGCCCTGCGACGCGCCGTTGACGAGGAACCAGGTGCGCCGCGCGCCCCAGGCCTCGGCGGCGAGCTGCTGGGAGCGCTGGAAGGGCGTCGGCTCGGGCCCGACGTCGACGCCGACCGTGACCGAGGGGATGTCGTTGCGCAGCCCGACGTCGCCGACCAGCCTGTGCAGCGCCGGGTCGGCGGCGGTCCCGCCCTTGTGCCCCGGAACGGTGAAGCGGCCCGGCTCGCGCGCCGCGTAGTCGATCATCGCGTCGACGTAAGGAGTCGAGTCCGGACCGGAATCGGCCATCGCTTCGAGTGTAGGGAGGGGGGTGGG
>DASWMG010000338.1:0-1679 GCA_036399875.1 Solirubrobacterales bacterium | reverse complement strand
CCAGTACATGCCGAAGACCGCGAGCAGCAGGGAGACGGTCGTGACCGCGGCCGGGATCGCGACCCAGCCGGGGTAGCCGCTGAAGCCCTCCGCCCAGGCGGCGAGCCGGCGCAGCCCGCCGAAGCGTCCGGCGCGGTGGGCGAGCCCCGCGAGCACCAGCGCCGTCGTCAGCACCGACGCGGCGACCGAGGCGACGATCACCTGGTCGAGGGCAGCGCCGCCGGCGGGCGGCGCGGTGGGCACTTCGGCGGCGGCGATGGCGAGGGATGAAAGGCTCATGGATTACCTCGTTAAACGTTACCTCGTACGAGGTTACGTCAAACCGGGCTAGGCTTAAGTGATGGCGGTCAAAGATGGCGGGGACCCCACCTCGGGGCAGGACGGCGAGCAGGCTGACCTCACGGTTGAGCAACTGGCGCTCGAGACCGGGATGTCGGTGCGTAACATCCGCAACCACCAGTCGCGCGGCCTCCTCCCCCCTCCCGAGGTGCGCGCGCGGATCGGCTACTACGGGCCGCAGCACGTCGCCCGCCTGCGGCTGATCCAGGAGATGCAGTCGGAGGGCTTCAAGCTGAGCGCGATCAAGCGGCTGATCGGCGAGCACGGTGCCGACGCCGACCGCTTCGTCGGCCTGCGCCAGGCGATCACCACCCCCTTCGCCAGCGAGGCGCCCGAGGTCCTCAGCCGCGAGGAACTCGCCGAGCGCTTCGGCACCGACGACGACAAGCTGCTGGACAAAGCGCAGAAGCTCGGCCTGCTGATCGCCCTCGGCGAAGACCGCTACGAGGCGCCGAGCCCAGCGCTCCTGCGCGCCGCCGAGCAGGTGCTGCGCCACGGCATCTCGCTGCCCGCGGCGCTGGCCGCGATCGAGCGGCTCAACCGCAGCTCCCATACCGCCGCCCGCACCTTCGTCAAGCTCTTCGTCGACGAAGTCTGGAAGCCGTTCGACGAGGCCGGCCGCCCCGACGAGCGCTGGCCGGAGATAACCGAGGCGATCGAACAGCTGCGGCCGCTCGCGGTCGAGGCGCTCAACGCGACCTTCCGCCTGACCCTCACCGACGAAGTCGAGAAGGCGTTCGGCGAAGTGCTCGAACAGCGCCGCAAAGGGTGACCGATCGGCATCCGTAAGGACGCTCGCACGCCCGTCCAGCCCCCGGGCGATCCAAGGTTTATGCGCAATGGGGCGGGGAAAAAGCCGCACATGCGGAAGCTCGGGTGGAGCACGATGCTGGCCGTCGCGGCGTTCGCGGCGGCGCTGCTCGTCGCACCCTCCGCCCCGTCGGCCCCCGGCGACGTCGCCGACCTCGCGGTGACCAAGACCGACGAACCGGATCCGGTCACCGTCGGCAGCGCGCTCACCTACACCGTCACGGTCACCAACCTCGGCCCGCAGGAAGCGACGAACGTCCTCCTCGACGACCGCATGCCAGCGCAGTCCGACTTCGTCTCGGCTGCCGCCACCGTCGGCAAATGCGACGACAAAGGGACGAGGGTTACCTGCCAGCTCGGCAACCTGGCGAAAGACGCGACCGCGACCGTGACGATCGTGGTGCGGCCGACGAAACCGGGCACGATCGACAACACGGCCACGGTCGACAGCGCCGAGACGGATCCGGTGCCGGTCAACGACAGCGCCACCGCCTCGACCCGGGTCACCGCTGCCTCCACCTGCCGCGGGT
>DASWMG010000337.1:0-1523 GCA_036399875.1 Solirubrobacterales bacterium | reverse complement strand
GAAGCTCGGAATGCATAACCGGCTGCGGCAACGTTTCGCGCTCGAGCGCAACAAGGTCCTCGCCGAAAGCGCACGCCTCGCGATCGACGCCGGCAGGAGAGACGAGGCCGAGCGGTACCTCAAGATTTGCGAATCAGACATCGCGACGTTTAGTGGGCTTGCGAGCGAGACAAATGTACTCTGGAGAAACCTTGAGGTCTCACAAAGCGAGAACGTCCAGGAGCTTTGGTCTAGGCTAAGGGGCGAGGCACCGTCTACTGCGGTCGAGAGTTTGGCGCCGCCCGGCGATTAACCTTGGGCGCAGATTGATGCCTCATGAGCTAGGTCATGCAGATGATCCAGACTCGCCTTAGTGGGCAGACTACAACGGAAGTGTCGATTGCGACCTCTTTGGCGGCTGGGTAGCGCCGGCCGGCCTACTTCGCGGTCCCGACCCCCTCGCGGTCAATCCAACCTTGCAGAACGGTCAGGGTCAAATTGTAAATGCGGGTTCGCGGGAAGGTGGTGGACGCACCAGGGCTCGAACCTGGGACCCGCTGATTAAGAGTCAGCTGCTCTACCAACTGAGCTATACGTCCGTGCCTGTCGGGCAGAGGGGGCAGATAGAGGCGGCGGCGGCGGATTGCAACCGGCGACGCGGCACGGCTGCGTCGTCGCCCTGGCGAAGGCCGGGGCCCCAGAGCGGAAAAGGCGCGGGAAGCTCATTCTGCAGCTGCCGTCGCGCTTTTCACCCCTGGGGCCCCAGCCTTCGCCGGGGCGACGGTTAGTGATCCGCCTTTACCGCCGCGAGTTCGTTGCCGCCGGGGTCGAGGAAGTGGAAGCGGCGGCCGCCGGGGAAGGCGAAGATCGGGCGGACGATCCGTCCGCCCGCCGCCTCGACCGCGGCCAGAGCGGCTTCGAGGTCGGGGACGTCGATCACGGGAAGCGGCGCCTTCGAGGCCTCCGCCGAATCGCCCTGGAGGCCGACATCGGTGTCGCCGGTCATCGTCGCGGCATAGGTCGGGCCGAATTGGGTCAGGCTCCAGCCGAACGCCGCCTCGTAAAAGGCCTTGGCCGCGCCGGTATCGCCGACCGGAAGCTCGACATAGTTGAGGCGTGCCATCGCGTTGCTCCTATTCATCGTCGCCCCAGCGAAGGCTGGGGCCTTGGGGGGTGAAAAGGGCTGGCGCCCTTCACCCGCTGGGATCCCGGCCGGCGCCGGGATGACGGCCCACGCCCGCTTGGGCGTCGGGCCGTCAGTACCGCCGGAGCAGCCCAGCCAGCCGGCCCTGGATCCGGACCTGCTCGGGCCGGTAGCGCTGGGGGTCGTAGCGGCGGTTGGCCGGATCGAGGCGGACCATCTGGCCTTCCTTGCGGTAGGTCTTCAAGGTCGCCTCATTGTCGTCGATGAGCGCGACCACGATCTCGCCGTCGCGCGCCATGTCGGTCTTGCGGATGAGCGCATAGTCGCCGTCGAGAATGCCTTCCTCGACCATCGAATCGCCCGCCACCTGCAGCGCATAATGCTCGCCCGGCCCGAGCAA
>DASWMG010000336.1:0-8040 GCA_036399875.1 Solirubrobacterales bacterium | reverse complement strand
GACGAGGAGCGCCTGCTGGTCTGCGAGGTGACCGAGCTGCTCGGCGTGCTCGAGTCGGTCGAAGGACCGCGCTAGCGGCCGCGAGTCCGAGCGCCGCGATTCAACCGATCGCTCTGTCCTCGGCCGCTTTGTAGGCGAGCTGCAGGAAGTCGGCGATTCCCATCGCCGAGAAGACCGCGGCGAGAAAGCGGGTCAGCCGCGGCGCGAAGAGCAGGCCGAGCGAGAAGGCGGCGACGATCCAGAGGCTGAGGCAGTAGGGGCAGGTGAGCAGTTCGCCGATCACCCTGCGAGCGCCCTCCCCGCGCGAGCGCTCCTCGAGCTCGGCGGGGCCGCCCTTCCCCTCGAGCTCCGTGAAGGGAGCGCGCAGCGGCGCCGTCACCTTCTCCTTGGAGACGAGGCGGCTGAGTTTGTGGGCGGCGATCCCGAACAGGAGGACGTCGGCGCCCGCGACGCGCTCGGGCAGCTCGCGCCCGCTCCGCCTCGCGACGAGTAGGGCCGCGCCGAAGAGAGCGTTGAAGATCCCCATCGTCGCCGCGTAGGAGAGGAGGGGCGGCCGTTCCGAGGCCGGCGCGTAGCCCTCGAAGGGGTCGCCGGGCAGCTGCTCTTCGAGGGTTCTCTCGCTCACCCCAAGCGCTTACCCCGCCGCCGCCAGGGGTACACGCTGGCCATGGGAGACGACGGCGACCGCTTCCTGCGCATCTACATGAATGACTAGCTGGCGCTCGGCATCGCCTGGCGCGAAGTCGCCAAGCGCGCCCAGGGTGAGAACGACGGCACGGCCCTCGGCGAGGCGCTGCGCCGGGTCGCGACCGGGATCGCCGAGGACGTTGAGACCTTCGAAGCGATGATGGAGCGGCTCGGCTTCGCCCGCGACCGCGTCAAGACGACGACGGCGACCGTCGCCGAGCGCGTCGGGCGGCTGAAGCTGAACGGCCGGCTGCGCGGCTACTCGCCGCTCAGCCGCTTCGCCGAGCTCGACTTCCTGGCGATGGGGATCGAGGGCAAGAAGATCCTCTGGGCCAACCTGCGCGACTTCGGCGGCCTCTCCCGCCGCCTGCCCGGCGTCGACTTCGACGAGCTGATCCGCCGCGCCCAGTCGCAGCGTGACGAGCTGGAGCCGTTTAGGGCGCGGGTCGGCCGCGAGACTTTCGGGTCGTGAGCGAGTTCGCGATGCTCCAGGTGGCGGGCCGCGAGGTGCGCCTCTCGAACCCGGCCAAGGTCTACTTCCCGAAGCCGGGCTGGACGAAGCTCGATATCTGCGAGTACTACGTGGAGGTGGCGGAGGCGGCGCTGGTCCACCTGCGCGAGCGACCGACCGTGATGAAGCGCTTCGTCAACGGGATCATGGAGGACCCGATCTGGCAGAAGCGCGTGCCGCAGAAAGTGCCCGAGTGGCTGCAGACGGCGACGGTCTCCTTCCCCTCGGGCCGCACGGCGGAGGAGCTGGTCGCCAACGACGCGGCTCACATGGTGTGGGCGGTCAACCTGGGAGTGATCGACTTCAACCCGTGGCCGGCCCGGCGCGCCGATCTCGACCGCCCCGACGAGCTGCGCGTAGACCTCGACCCGACCGAGGGCATCGCCTGGGACGACGTGCGGCGGACGGCCCTGGTCGTGCGCGAGGTGCTGGACGACCACGGCCTGCGCGGCTACCCGAAGACCTCGGGCTCGAAGGGCATCCACGTCAACGTGCGGATCGAGCCGCGCTGGGACTTCCTCGAGGTGCGCCGCGCTGCCCTGGCCCTGGCCCGCGAGGTGGAGCGGCGGGCGCCGGAGCTGGCGACGACGGCCTGGTGGAAGGAGGAACGCCACGGCGTCTTCGTCGACTACAACCAGAACGCCCGCGACCGCACCGTCGCCTCCTGCTACTCGGTGCGGCCGACCCCCGACGCGCGGGTCTCCTGCGCGCTGCGCTGGGAGGAGGTGCCTGAGGTCGAGCCGTCCGACCTGCGGCTCGACACGGTGCCGGAGCGATTGCGAGCCGAAGGCGATCCGGCCGCCGACATCGACGCCCACCCGGGCTCGCTGGAGTCGCTGCTGGAGCTGGCCCACCGCGACGAAGAAGAAGGGCTGGGCGACGCTCCCTGGCCGCCCCACTTCCCGAAGCAGCGCGGCGAGCCGAAGCGGGTGCAGCCGAGCCGCGACCGCGACCGGCCCAAGCAGCGCGGCCGCGCCGGCGATCCGCAGCCGGGGGACCCCCCGCGCGGCGTCCGCACCGGCGGTCGCCAGCAGGGCTTCGGCTCCAAGCCGCGCACCGGCCAGGGGCACCTGGAGGAGTTCGAGGAGTAGCGGGCGCGTCGCGCGGGCGCTATGTTTCTCCGGGTTCGATCGGGAACTCTGGAGGGAATCGATGAAAACGCTGCGCCGGCACCTGACCTACGCGAACGTGATCTCGACGATCGCCCTCTTCGTCGCGCTCGGCGGCGCGTCCTACGCGGCGCTCGAGATCCCCAAAGGCAGTGTCGGCACGCCGCAGCTCAAGCGCGGCGCGGTGACGTCGGGGAAGGTGCGGGATGGCTCGATCCGGCTGAGCGATCTGAATCCCGATTCGCTCAAGAGGCTCCCCGGGCGGCCGATCGGTCCACCCATAGGACGGGGGATCCCCGGCCCTCCCGGTCCAGCTGGACCTCCCGGCCCAACCGGGCCGACCGGCCCCGCTGGCCCCGTGCCGATCGACACCGGCCCGCCTCTGCCCGGTCCTCCGGGCCCGACCGGCGCCACCGGTCCGACCGGGCCCACGGGTCCGACCGGCGCCGCCGGCTGAGCAACGCCGAGGCGAGGGCCGCCAGCCCCGTCGCCCGCCGCATCTTTAGGCGAGGCCGAGCAGCAGCGAGGCGACGATCGCGATCGGCGTGCCGATCAGGCTGAGCCTGGCGAAGAAGCGGTTCCACATTCCCTCGTAGCCGACGCTCTGGAAGAGCAGCAGCCCGACGACGTGGGCGAGGTTGATCAGCGCCATGCCGGTCGCGATCAGGATGCGCGCCGCGCAGGCGAAGCCGAGCCGGCCCTCCTCGAAGTCGTGCCCCTGCGAGTCGCCGACGCAATCGGCGGCGAGCACGCCCAGCAGCAGGGTGCCGACGATCGCGACGGCGATCCCGGCCAGGTCGCGTTTGGACAGCGCCGGCAAGTTGGCCGAGGGCCGCCAGCCCCGGTCGCGCCCCGCGCCCCGTTCCGTTTCCTTGACGTCGAGCACGTGCGGGTTCTCGGCGTGGTCGACGATCACCTCGGTCACCGGCAGGTCGAGGTCGCGCTGGGCCTGCTCCAGCAGCCCGCGCTCGGCGAAGGCGCTTTCCTTGCCGCCGTGGGCGACGAGCAGGATCTGGTCGGGGTGGAACTTGAGGATCTCGTCGCCGATCGCGACCATCGGGTCGGAGTCGCCGACCTCGCCATCGGCCTCGATCCCGGCCGAGCGCAGCTCCTCGAGAGTGCGGTCGAGCCGCTCGCGCGCCGGGCCGATCGCCTCGTCGACGTCGCCCATCGTGTGCTTGAGGCCCGAGTCGACCAGGGCGGGGGCGACGACGAAGACGCTGGTCGGCTTGCCGTCGAAGTGATCGACGACGCTGCGGCGCAGCTCCTCTCCCGCGACGGCCTCGTCGGCGACGATCAGGACGCGGCCGCCGCCCTTGCCGCCGTCGCGCCCGGCGCTCGCGCTGTCGTCCCCTATCTCGACGCGCTCATCAGGCATACACGAAGGGCGTACCCGGGAAGCAGTTGGGGAAACAGCTCTACGGTGACGGTGTGAGCCCTGGCAAGAAGACGACGAAGGCAGGCGCGAAGGCAAGGCCGAAGAGCGCCAAGCTCGCCGAGTACGAGGACAAACGGGACTTCCAGAAGACCCGCGAGCCGTCCGGCAAAGGGCGCCGCAAGAAGAAGGCGAGTGCCGCGCCGCGCTTCGTCGTCCAGGAGCACAGCGCCCGGCGCCTGCACTGGGACCTGCGCCTCGAGCACGACGGCGTCGCCGCCTCCTGGGCGATCCCCAACGGCATCCCCGACAGCCCCGACGAGAACCGCAAGGCCGTCCACACCGAGGACCACCCGCTCGAGTACCTCGACTTCGAGGGCGAGATCCCGGCCGGCGAGTACGGCGCCGGGACGATGAAGATCTGGGACCGCGGCACCTACGAGCTGGAGAAGTGGACGGAGGGGAAAGTCGTCCTCAGCTTCCACGGCGAGCGGCTCAGCGGGCGCTACGCGCTCTTCCGCGCCGGCGGCGAGCGCGACTGGATGATCCACCGCATCGACCCGCCGGCCGAGCGCCGCGACCCGTTCCCGGAGTCGGTCGTGCCGATGCTCGCCAAGCTCGCCGAGCCGCCGGCCCGCGACGATGGCTGGGCGGTCGAGGTGAAGTGGGACGGCGTGCGGGCGATCGCCTACTGCCAGCCTGGGCGGCTGGAGCTGCAGAGCCGCAACCTGCGCGACATCACCGCCCAGTACCCCGAGGTGCGCCGCCTCTCGCGCCAGCTCGGCTCGCGCGACGCGGTGCTCGACGGCGAGCTGGTCGCATTCGACCCGGAGGGACGACCCAGCTTCGAGCGGCTCCAGCAGCGCATCCACCAAACCGTCGAGAGCGTCGTGCGGCGGCGGATGAAGGAATACCCGGTCACCTACGTCGTCTTCGACCTGCTCTACCTCGAGGGCAGGAACTTGATGGACGAGCCGTACCGCAGGCGTCGCGAGCTGCTCGAGGGGCTGGAGCTGTCCGGGCCGAGCTGGCAGACGCCGAGCCACTCGGTCGGGCACGCCCGCGAGCTGCTCGAGGCGAGCCGCGAGCAGCAACTGGAGGGGATCGTGATGAAGCGGCTCGACTCCAAATACATGCCCGGCAAGCGCGGCGGCTCCTGGCTGAAGGTGAAGAACACGGGCCGTCAGGAGCTGGTGATCGGCGGCTGGCTGCCGGGCGAAGGCCGCCGCAAGAACCGTCTCGGCGCCCTCCTGCTCGGCTGGTTCGACCCCGACGACGGCGGCCGCACCCTCCACTACGCCGGCAAAGTGGGGACCGGTTTCTCCGAGCGCGACCTCGACGATCTGCTGGAGCGCCTTCGTCCCCTGGCGATCGACGTCAACCCCTTCGCCGCCGGCAAGGGGCCGCGCAACGCCAACTGGGTCGAGCCGCGCCTGGTCGCCGAGATCGAGATGCGCGAGCTGACCAAAGAGGGACTCGTGCGCCACGGCTCCTTCAAGGGCCTGCGCGAGGACAAGGACGCCTCCGAAGTGGTCCGCGAGCAGGTTGGCGGGTCGCCGGACGGGGCGGACCGGGCATCGGCCCACACCGCCTCGGCAGCGCTCACCGCCGGCGCCAAGAGGGCGCCCCGCGGCAAAGCCGAGCTGACGGTCGAGGGCCGCACCCTGCGCGTCTCCAACCTGGACAAGGTCCTCTATCCACAGACCGGCTTCACCAAGGGTGAGCTGATCGATTGGTACGGGCGGGTGGGGGACGTGCTGCTGCCGCACCTGCGCGGCCGGCCGTTGACGCTGAAGCGCTACCCCGACGGCGTCGAGGGCGGCCACTTCTACGAGAAGCGCTGTCCGGCGCACCGGCCCGAGTGGGTGCGGACGGCGAAGGTCTGGAGCGACCGCCACCGCGAAGAGATCGACTACTGCCTGGTCGAGGACCTGCCGACGCTGGTCTGGGCGGCGAACCTCGCCGACATTGAGCTGCACACGTCGCTCTCGCTCGCCGCCGAGATGGAGCGGCCGACCTCGATCGTCTTCGACCTCGACCCGGGCGCGCCCGCCGACGTCATTGACTGCTGCCAGGTGGCGCTCTGGATCAGGGGAATGCTGGAGCACCTCGGCCTCCGCAGCTACGCCAAGACCTCCGGCTCGAAGGGGATGCAGCTCTACGTCCCGCTCAACACCGACGTCACCTACGAGCAGACCAAGCCGTTCGCCCGCGCCGTCGCCGAGACCCTGGAGGGCAGGTTCGGCGACCGCGTGGTCTCGCGGATGACCAAAAGCGAGCGCCCCGGCAGGGTCTTGGTCGACTGGAGCCAGAACGACCGCCACAAGACCACCGTCTGCGTCTACTCGCTGCGGGCGAAGGAGCGGCCGACCGTCTCGACGCCGCTCGAGTGGGAGGAGGTCGAGGCGGCGCTGGCGGCGGGCGACCCGGAGCGCCTCGTTTTCGACCACGCCGCGGTGCTGGAGCGGATCGAGGCGAAGGGCGATCTCTTCGCTCCGTTGCTGAGCGAGCGGCAGAGTTTTCCGGAAGGTTTTGTCGGGAAGCAGTAGTCCGTGACTGCGATCGGGGTCGGCCAGATTGAGGTGGGCTCCGCGCGCCTGGTCGTGCCGACGTGCGGGCCGCTGAGCGAACTGGTCGGCGCGATGCTCTCGACGCCGGCCGCGGACAACGCGGTGCTGCCGCTGGAGGCGGCGGAAGCGGTCGGGGGCCTGCTCGACGGGGTGGACGACCCGCTCGCCGACGACGACCTCCAGCTGGCGCTCTACCTCTGTTACGAGCTGCACTACCGCTCCTTCCCGCGGGTCGACCCGGCTTGGGAATGGAGCCCGACCCTGCTGGCGGCGCGCTCGGCGCTGGAGGCGGCGTTCTTCGGCGCGCTCGACGACTCGGTCCCGGGCGGCGAGCCGGTCGATCCCGGCGCCGTCGGCGACCAGCTCTTCCGGCTCGAGGAAGGCGACGAGGGCGTCTCGCTCTCGCGCCACCTGGAGCTGCGCGCCGACCTCGAGCAGTTCCGCGAGTTCGTCGTCCACCGCTCGCTCTACCAGCTCAAGGAGGCCGACCCGCACAGCTGGGCGATTCCGCGCCTCGCCGGGCCGGCCAAGACGGCGCTGCTGGAGGTCCAGTCCGACGAGTACGGCGGTGGCCGCCCCGAGCGGATGCATTCGGCGCTGTTCGCCAAGACGATGCGGGCGCTGGACCTCGACGCTCGCGAGAACGCCTACCTGGACCGGATTCCGGGGCCGACGCTGGCGACGGTGAACCTGATGTCGGCCTGCGGCCTGCATGGCGACCGGGTCGGCGCGATCGTCGGCCATCTGGCGATGTTCGAGATGACCTCGGCCGTGCCCAACCGCCGCTACGGCAACGCCCTGCGCCGGCTCGGCTTCGACGCCGAGGCGACCGACTTCTACGACGAGCACGTCGAGGCCGACGCCGTGCACGAGAACATTGCCGCCTACGACCTCGCCGGCGGCCTGGCGCGGGCGCGGCCGGAGTTGGCGGCGGACATCCTCTTCGGCGCCCGCGCCCTGCTCCACCTGGAGGACCGCTTCGCCCGGCACCTGCTCGGCGCCTGGGAGGCGGGCGAGACCTCGCTGCGCCAGCCGCTGTGAGCAGCGTCTCTTACGTGCTGCCGTTGCGCTGGTGCGAGCCGGGCCCGATCGAGGAGCTGGCCGGCTACCTGCGCGGGCTCTCCGGCGAGGTCGGGGAGATCCTCGTCGTCGACGGCTCGCCACCGCCGGTCTTCGAGGAACACGCAGCCGTGCTGGGCGGGGTCGCCCGGCACCTGCCGCCCGACCCCGACCTCGACTTCGAGATGGGCAAAGTCAACGGCGTCGTCACCGGTCTGAGGCACTGTTCGCACGAGCGGGTCGTGATCGCCGACGACGACGTGCGCTACGAGCCGGCGGCGCTGCGGCGTGCCGCGGCGCTGCTCGCCTCTGCCGACCTGGTGCGGCCGCAGAACTACTTCGACGAGCTGCCCTGGCACGCGCGCTGGGACACCGCCCGCTCGCTGCTCAACCGCGTCTTCAGCGGCGACCGCGACTTCCCGGTCGGCGACTTCCCCGGCACGCTCGCGGTCCGCCGCTCGGCGTTCCTTGCCAGCGGCGCCTACGACGGCGATGCGCTCTTCGAGAACCTGGAGCTGATGCGGACGATCCGCGCCGCCGGTGGCACGGTGAAAACCCCGCTCGACCTCTACGTCGCCCGCCGGCCGCCGAGCACGGCGCACTTCCTCTCGCAGCGGGTGCGCCAGGCCTACGACGACTTCGCGATCCCGGCGCGGATGGGCGCCTGGCTGGCGATCGGGCCGTGGGCGGCGCGGCAGGTCGTGCGGAGGCGGTGGCGCCGGCTGGCGC
>DASWMG010000335.1:0-6337 GCA_036399875.1 Solirubrobacterales bacterium | reverse complement strand
GGTCGCCGAGACCTCGCCGCCGGTGAGGATCTCGACCGGGATCGCCTCCTCGCGCAGCCGCTCGTTGAGCGCCGCGACCCGGTCGGCGACCTCGGGGATGCGGACGTCGTGGTCGTGGCGGATGTGCGGGGTCGCGCAGACCGCCTCGATCCCGTCCTCGGCCGCCTGCCGCGCCATGCCGACGCTGTCGTCGAGGTCTCGCGCCCCGTCGTCGAGGCGGGGGAGGATGTGGCAGTGCAGGTCGACCACGGCCCGCGGAGCCTCTCACAGCCGCAAAAGCTCGTTCAGCCTCGGCGTCCAGAGGCACGTGGCTACGATGAACAGGCATCATCCACCATCTGCCCCGCCTGGGCTGGCGCGGCGGACTGGCTTCAACTCAATGAACAAGAAGACGACCCGCAGAGGGAATTACGAGTCGGGCTCCGACTACGTGCTCGAGTACGGCGAGCTCCGCTTCGCCTTCAACGAGGAGGACTTCGGCCAGCGCGTCGAGCAGGCCGCGGTCAAACTCGGCTTCGTCCAGCAGGGCCTCAGCCGCGAGGAGCTAGACGATCTGCTCGATCTCGCCGTCAACGGCGAGATCACCGAGCCCACCTCCCACCTCGGCGAGCACATCAACGAGAACTGGGAGGAGTTGGTCGGACCGGCCAACCGCAGCCTCGTCCACTGGCTTCGCCGCCTCGTCTTCCGCGGCGCCTGGCTCGACCAGCGCGTCAAGGAGGGTGAGCTCGACGTCGTCTTCGACGAGCGCACCCAGACCTTCGGCTACGTCCAGCCCGAGCGCAGCAACGAGCTGATCGAGCTCTCCCGCGAGCCGTCCTGGCGACGGATCGCGTACCGGCGCTAGCTAGCGGCGCTTCTTCTGCGCGCCGCCCTTGCAACCGCCGGGCTTCACCACCGGCCGCAGCGACCTGCGCTTCCCGTTCTGAGCCCCCAGGACCACCCTGGCCCTGTTGGTAGAGGAGCAGAGGTTGGTGCTGTTGACGATCAGCCCCTTCTTGGCGCCCTGCATGCGCAGGACGACCCTGGTCAGAGGGGCGTCGGGAGCCTTGGGGAAGGTGGCCCTGATCCCGCCTCTGACCGAGTCGATCCTCGCCGCCACCTCGACGTCGACTAGGCCATGCAGGTCCAAGACCATGTCGGGCAGGTCGTTGTTGGAGGAGCGCAGGTAGACGGGGCCTTTGAGGGGCTCCTCCAGGAGCGGCGTGGTGGCGACGACGTGCCCGTAGACGGAGCCCTTGGGGCATTTCTCGGCTGCGAACTGAACGCGGGTGCAGATCGTGCGGATGTGGGCCTGCTCGAGGAAGGCCGAGGTCGGCAGGCGGGTCTGGATCGACTCGACGTTGGCGTCGCCCCTGCGGGGCCGGTAGACGGCGGTCAGGGCCGGGTGGGCGCCTCGTTTGGTGCCGCCCTTGAGGCGGAGCTGGAGCCGCGGCTTGAACCCAAGCCGCGCGCAGTTGGCGGCCTGGAAGCGCGAATGGCGGGTGACGGGGCGATCGTCGAGGATGCTGAAGACGTCTGCCCCCCCGCCCCAGATCTGGGCGGTGGTGGCGAAGGGGTCGCAGTCGGTGGGGTTGAGCGTGAAGGAGGGGCGGTCGACGTCGACGCGGACGTCGCGGACTCGCAGCGGGATGCCGGCGAGGATGTGGGGGATCGGATCGGAGGCGGCGCCGTCGACTTCGACCCTGGCGCCAACGGGGTTGAGCCGGAGCGCCTGGCGCACGACGATCGTGCCGACGTCAAAGGGCCCGGCGACGGCGGGGACGATGCCGACCACCGAGAGCGGCGCCTTGCCCACGGGCCCGGCCAGGTAGACCGATCCCGGCACGTAGGTGAGCTGGGAGCCGACCCCCGCTCCTCCCCAGACCCCACCCAGGCGCGAGTTGGCGGGACAGGAGGGCGATGCCAGCTCTTCGCGGCCGCTCTTGGCCTTGGCGGCGGCGATCGCCGCATCGGGGCATTTGGCGACTCCCTTCAGCTTGCCGAGCAGGCCCTCGGGCAGGGTGGCGTCAAAGCGGGTCAGGTCCTGGTCGCCGTCTCTTCTGGTCAGGCGCAGGTGGAAGGGGGCGAAGGTCCCCGCCGTATCGTTGAGGGTGCCGGCGAGGAGGCCCGGGTCAAAGGGCCGCCCTTTGGGGCAGGGGCCCCCGCCGGGCCCCTGGGTCACTTTGAAAGAAGAGGAGAGCAGCAGGGCGCTGCCGGGGTCCGCGGAGGGGGTGAGTTCCGCGGTGACCGCGTGGGAGCCGCAGGAGGGTGGGCTGACCAGTGGGCTGCGCGCACCCTCGCGCAGGTGGGTGCGGAGCTCGGAGATCGGGTAGGGCGGCAGCCCTTCGAAGAAGGCGGTGAGCTGGCCGGTGCGGCGATCGGGCACGACCTCGCCGGCGACCCTGAAGACGAGCCCCAGCTCGGGGTCCCTGATCACCACGTAGAGGGCAAGGAGGGAGTCGAAGGGATTCTCGACCCCTTCCTCCCGCGTGGCGGGGTCGTCCTGGACGGCGACGTAGAGGGAGCCGCGCAGGACCTCGCCTTCGAGGACCGGGGTCTCGGCTTCGACCGTGCCGACCTTTGAGGCGCCGGGGCAGCCCTCCCCGGGGGCAGAGAAGGCGGTCTCGGCTGCGAGCTGGCCGAGGGAGCAGGTGCCGAGGCCCTCCGCCGCGGAGGGGTTCAAGGTCATGCCCTCCGGCAGCGCCACGACGATGTCTTCGATGTCGGAGTGCGCGACTCCGCCGGGGTCGGCGATGCCTTCGTCTCTGACCGAGAAGCGCAGGTCGAGACCCGACGGGCTCTCGGCGCTCTGGGTGGTCGCCGCGGCGGCCATCTGGGCTGAGAAGTTCAGGTTTGCGCAGCCACCTAGGGGCGGGGATTCGGCCACCTCCTGCACCGTGGTGCCCGGGCTCGGTTTGAGCGGGTCCCCCGTCCACCAGGAGGTCGCTTCCAGGAAGGTGAAGAGCGGTTCGTCGCAGTAGCGGGGCAGGGTGAGGAAGGGGCGCTCAGGGACCGAGGCCGGGCAGGGGCCGGCGACCCCCTCGATCGCGCAGGCGCCGCGATCTTCGTCGTGGGCCTCGGCGGCGGGGTTGCCCCACAGGGTCGTGGAGGAGTCGAAGACTTCGACCAGTTGGGAGGTGTTGCGAAGCGAGGCGACGATGTTGTAGGGGGGGTCGGGGAGGGCGGTGACGTTGATCGTCACCGGGACGTCGGAGATCCAGAAGCCGAGCTTGGCGGCCACGCCGGGGGCGGGTTCGAGGCTGTGGACGGGGTAGGGGCCAAAGGGGCCGGGGATGCCGAGGCCGCCGCCGAGGTTGCCGGAGACCACGCCGACCGCGGTCGAGTCCGCGCACTCGGTCCTGGAGCCGCCGTCGCTTTGGAGGAAGTCGATCGTCGCGCATCGGGGCACGGCGGTCGGGTTGCCGACCAGGCCCTCGGGGACGACCACGTGCAGGTCGCGGAGCGCCCCGTCGACCACTTTGACGCCGCCGCTGGTTTTCGTGTTGAGCGAGAAGGAGGTCGTCATCGCGTAGGGGTGGGCGCCGGCCTGGGTGGCCGGGGAGCCGTCGGCTTCGGAGAAGGTGACCTGCGGGTCGGCAAGGCCGAATTCGGCCTGGGCCGCGGGTGCCCAGAGGGCGAGGCCCACGGCCGCCGCGGCGAGAAGGGAGGCAAGCCGCTTCATCGCCTGCCTTCCCGCTTGCGATTGCCTCGTTTATGGCGGGCCGCTTTATTGGGCTTCACGCAGCGGACCTTCCCCTTGCGCTTGACCCTGCGCTTGCCCTTCGGGCAAGGGCGCCGCGGGTTGGAGGGCTTGACCGTGGCCGAGGGCGGCGTCACTTCAGGTGGCGCGGCTCGCGGCGTCGGGCAGGCCTCCCCTTCGCACTCGACCGGCGCCGTTGGTTCGGGGAAGCCGCCGCCGACCCGGGCGACGTAAACGTCGTTTAAGCCGTAGTCGGCGCCGACGAGGCTCGACTGGGTGCCGATGAAGACGTTGTCGCCGGAGGGGTCGGCATCGAGGAACCGGGAGTCCGCGGCGCTCTCGCCGGAGGAGATCAGGTCGACGCAGCCGCCGTTTGCCTCGTGGAAGGTGGCGTCGTCCTCAGAGCAGGTGCCTTTGCCGGGCTGCTCCCATTGGTAGACGTCCCAGCGGCCGTTGGTGTCGCGGGGCACGAGCGCCTCGTGGCTCTCGAAGAAGACTCGGGAACCGTCAGAGGAGAGGACGCGGGGGGCGTGAAGGAACGCCTCTCCTGCCTGAATGCGGGCTGCCACCCAGAATGGCCTGACCGTGCCGGTGACGTTCACCCCCGCGGGCCGTACCCCGGTCGGGTTGCACGAGACGCACAGCAGCTCACTCTTCATCCCGTCGTAGCGATATACCTCGGACGCTGGCTCGCCGCTGGTCGCATCGAGATTGTCGTAGCCGGTTGGGGTCGCTACCGACATGAAGACCGCAAACCTGCCATCGGCGCTGACGGTCGCTGCGCGGTGAATCGCCAGGTCCTCGATCGGAACCGGTCGCCCCGGGAGGACTGCGATGTCATCGTCGGTTAGCGCCATTACGAAGGTGTACGCCCCTCCTCCGCCTCCGGGATCCGCCACATAGTGATAGAGGTTGTGGCCTCCCTCAGTACCTCCTGGCGCCAGCGCCTTCCTCGAGGCAAAGTAGATCTGCGAGGCGTCCTCGCTCGCCCCCAGCGGTCCCTCCACCCCTTCCGCGATCAGCCGCGGCGTTTTCCTTGCTACATCGAATTCATAAAGATTGTCTTTGAGCGAACCCTCGACGACCCGGAAGATCGCCTTGGATCCGTCGTCCGCCGCCGTCCAAAAGATCGCTGGGTCACTCGTCACCGACTTCGAAACGGCGACGGTTTCTTTGGCGTCTATGCGTACGTAGATCGCGCCCGGGTGCGAGAATTTGAGTGGAAGTTCGCCGCTGAAGGCAGTCCAGAAGATATGGGACCCGTCCGCCGAAATCGCGTTGTGGACATTCGAGTCGATACCGCCGCTCAATCCGGCCGCGGTCCCCGCCGAACAGGCCTGCGGACTTGGGTTGCCATTTGGGAGGTAACAGACGTAGCGCAGACCAGCAGGCGTGCTCTCGTACAGCCGCAGTTCTTTCAAGGCCAGCTGCGGAGCGTCTGGATGCAGCTTGTCTTCAGCGGTGAAGATGACCCGGGTCCCGTCGTCCGAAAAGCCGTGCACCAGAGGGAAGTATTCGCCGGGGGGGCGTTTTGGCGGTTTGACCGTCGTCAGCGCCGCGAAGCTGGGAGGCGCGGCGCAATTGTTACGACGATAGAGGTTCGCGTAGCCGCTAACGGCGTCCGGGGTCAGCGTAGCGCTTGAATTGTGTAGGAACCAAGCGTGGCAGAGGTCGGAGGAGAAGGCTTTGAATTCATTGCGCTTGCCACTGGCCGTCACGCTCAACGGTGGCGTCGTACGCGGGGCCATCATCGACTCGGTCGACCACCCGTCAGAGCTTCTTTTCGTAAGGTACTGTGATACGTAAGGAGCGGCCATGGGATCAGCGAACGCCGTGATTGAGGAGAACGTAAACGCATCGCCCGACAGGGCACTTTGGTTACGTTCCTCTTCTTTGAGCGCAAGGCCCACTTCCCCGGTGCCCTTGTCGAGTGGAGAAACCATCTCGTAGGCGCGGCAGTCAGGAAGCCTCGCGGACGGACCACTGCGGAACACCTCGATGACCGGACAGGAATCGACCGGATCAGGCCGCATGAAGGTTTTAAAAGTGCGTTCCGGTCCCACCGCTGGACCTCCGCCGCTGCTTTGCGCCACGAACCGGTAGTGATATTCGGTCGCCGGGGCAAGGCCCTGAAGCAGGACGCCCACGGTCGCAAGCCCTACGTTTACCACTTTGTCGGTCAGTGCAGAGCCCGGCGGCAAGGGATGCGTCCGGTCACAGCCTCCCTCTGAGCATTTACCCGTCCCATACTGGACGTAATAAGTCGTGTCTGCCCAGAATCGGGGGTTGATCAGCGCTCGCACGGTGGCACTGTCCGTGCCCGCCGCGGTCGCGAACTGATCTTCGATACTTGGCGCGCGAGCAGGCGGAGGCTCGCATCCAACCGGAGGTGGGCCGTAAACGCTGACGTAGCTGCGTCGGCTTTGACTGGAACCGACGTTGAAACGAACGGCGTAGATGTTCGGACCAGCACTGCCGGAACATGAGTTCGTCGCGATCCCGACCAGATCACCGTTAAATGCCGTTTGGAACTCTGGAAAGGCATCAGTTTCCGGTTTGGCGAATTCGTCTGCGGGCCTCATGCCATTGATCAGATTCCCCGCCGAGTCGAAACCGAGCACGTAGCGCCCCCCCGGGTCCGAAACCGACTCTGCA
>DASWMG010000334.1:0-8386 GCA_036399875.1 Solirubrobacterales bacterium | reverse complement strand
GATCGCCCGCTGCGCCCGCGCCGCCGACGTGAGCGCCGCCGTGGGCTTCGCGAGGCGGACCGGGCTCCCACTCGCGGTCCGCGGCGGCGGGCACAGCTTCCCTGGCCACTCGGTCTGCGACGCCGGGGTCGTCGTCGACCTGGGGCCGATGAAAGGAATCGCCGTCGACTCCGAGGCGGGCACTGTCAGGACCGAGGCGGGTGTGCTCCTCGGGGAGCTCGACCGTCAGACCCAATCGCTCGGGCTCGCGGTTCCGGCCGGGATCGTCACCCACACCGGCCTCTCCGGCCTCACCTTGGGTGGTGGCATCGGTTGGCTTCACCGCAAGCACGGCCTCACGATCGACCAGCTCGTGTCCGCGGAGGTGACCACGGCGAAGGGCGAGCTGGTCAAGGCGAGCGAGGACAAGAATCCCGACCTCTTCTGGGGCATTCGCGGCGGCGGCGGCAACTTCGGCGTCGTCACCGAGTTCGAGTTCCGCCTCAATCCGGTGGGGCCGGAAGTGCTCGCCGGGCCGGTCTTCTGGCCGATCGAGGAAGCGCCGGACGTGCTGCGCTTCTACCGGGAGTGGATCGCCGCGGCGCCGGACGAGCTGATGACGATCGTGATCCACCGCAAGGCGCCGCCGCTTCCCTTCGTCCCAGCGGAGCTGCACGGCAAGCTCGTCGTCGCCGTCGTCTGCTGCTACTCCGGCTCCCTCGAGGCGGGCAAGGAGACGATCGCCCCGCTGAAGGCGTTCGGGTCACCGGTGCTGGACCTCTGCGAACCGAAGCCGTTCCTCGAGCACCAGGCGATGTTCGACCCGTCCTTCCCCCACGGCCGCTGGTATTACATGCGCGCCTGCGACGTCGCGGAGCTAAGCGACGAGGTGATTGACGTCACCGTCGAGCACGCGATGCGCATCCGCTCTCCGCTGACCGCGTTCCCGATCTGGCAGATGGGCGGGGCGGTGGCCAGGGTCGGAGAGGACGAGACGGCGTTCAACGGCCGCGGCGCCGGCCATACCTTCAACCTGACCGCGGCAACCGCGGACCGCGACGGCTTCGAGGACGAGCGGGAGTGGGTGCGTGACTTCTGGTCGGCCTTGGAGCCACACCGCACCGGCAGCGTCTACGTCAATTTCCTCATGAACGAGGGAGAGGAGCGGGTCCGCGAGGCCTACGGGGCGGAGAAGTACGACCGGCTCAAGCAGTTGAAGGGCCGCTACGACCCCGACAACCTCTTCCGTCTGAACCAGAACATCGCCCCGGCCTGAGGATCGCTACTCCCACTCGATGGTCGCCGGGGGCTTCGAGCTGATGTCCAGCGCCACTCGGTTCACTTCGCTGATCTCGTTGATGATCCGATTGGAGACCTTCTCGAGCAGGTCGTATGGCAGTCGTGCCCAGTCCGCCGTCATCGCGTCGTCGGAGGTGACGGCGCGGATCACGATCGGGTAGGCGTAGGTCCGCCCGTCTCCCTGAACGCCGACGGAGCGGACGACCGGCAGCACGCAGAACGACTGCCAGAGCTGGCGGTAGAGCTCGGCGGCGCGGATCTCTTCCTGCAGGATCGCGTCGGCGGCGCGCAGGACGTCGAGCCGCTCCTTCGTCACCTCGCCTCCGACGATACGGATCGCCAGGCCCGGGCCCGGGAAGGGCTGGCGCCAGACCATCCGTTCCGGCATTCCCAGCTCGGCGCCGACCGCGCGCACCTCGTCCTTGAAGAGCATCCGCAGCGGCTCGACCAGGTCGAGGCCGAGGTCCTCGGGCAGGCCGCCGACGTTGTGGTGGGACTTGATCGTCGCCGCCGCGTCGCTGCCGCCCGACTCGATCACGTCCGAGTAGAGCGTGCCCTGGACCAGGTAGGTGGCGTCCTCGATCTTCTCCGCCTCCTCCTCGAAGACGCGGATGAACTCCTCGCCGATGATCTTGCGCTTCGTCTCCGGCTCGTCGACGCCCTTCAGCCGCGCCAGGAAGCGCTCCTCGGCGTCGACGTGGACGAGTGGGATGCCGAACTGCTGGAACGCCTCGACCACCTGCTCGGCCTCGTTGAGCCGCATCAGGCCGTGGTCGACGAAGACGCAGGTGAGCCGCTCGCCGACCGCCTTGTGGACGAGCAGCGCCGCCACCGAGGAGTCGACGCCCCCCGAGAGCCCGCAGACCAGCCGCCCCTCCCCGACCTGAGTGCGGATCTTCTCGACCTGTTCGTCGATCACCGAGGCCGCCGACCACTCGTCCTCGCAACCGGCGATGTCGCGCAGGAAGCGGGTCAGGACCTCGGTCCCGTAGGGCGTGTGGACGACCTCGGGGTGGAACTGGATGCCGTAGAGGCCGCGGTCGGCGGCCTCGACCGCGGCGACCGGCGAGCCCGGCGTCGAGGCCAGCGCCGCGAACCCCTCTGGCGGCTCGAAGACGCGGTCGCGGTGGCTCATCCAGCAGGTCTGCTCCTCGGGGAGGCCGCCGAGCAGCCGGCCGCCGCCGTCGCGCAGGGTCAGCTCGGCGCGGCCGAACTCGCCCGCCTCCGCGCCCTCGACCCGGCCGCCGAGCGCCTGGACCATGACCTGCATGCCGTAACAGATGCCCAGCATCGGAACGTCGAGGTCGAGCAACTGCTCCGGGAAGTCGGGCGCGCCCGGCTCGTAGACCGAGGCCGGGCCGCCCGAGAGCACCAGCGCCTTGGGCTTGCGCTCGCGGATTTGCTCGACCGAGGCGGTCGCCGGGAGCAACTCGGAGAAGACGCCGCATTCGCGGATGCGGCGCGCGATCAGCTGCGAGTACTGGCCCCCGAAATCGAGGACCAGCACCTCCTCGGTGGCCTTGGCCGGCGCCTTGGGGGCGCCGGCCTCAGTCGTCGGCGACTCCAACACCGGCGGAGACCGCCGCCCTGCCGTTGGAGCCCATTCCCACCGATTGCTCGTTCTGGAGCTTCTTGCCCTCGCTCATCAGCGCCGGCGCGACCATCACCTCGGCCCGCTGGAAGGAGCGGATGTCCTCGTAGCCGCAGGTGGCCATCGAGGTTTTCAGCGCCCCCATCAAATTGAAGGTGCCGTCGTTCTCCTGCGCCGGTCCCATCAGGATCTCCTCCATCGTCCCGTCCTGCTTGGTCGAGACGCGCGTGCCGCGCGGCAGCGAGGGATGGAAGGTCGCCATCCCCCAGTGGAAACCGCGGCCGGGCGCCTCCTTGGCGCGGGCCAGCGGCGAGCCGACCATCACCGCGTCGGCGCCGGTGGCGATCGCCTTGGAGACGTCCCCCCCGGTCCGCATGCCGCCGTCGGCGATCACATTGACGTACTCGCCGGTCTCGAGCATGTGCTGGGCGCGGGCGGCGGCGACGTCGGCGATCGCAGTCGCCTGCGGGACGCCGATCCCGAGCACGCCGCGGGTCGTGCAGGCGGCGCCGGGTCCGACCCCGACCAGGACGCCCACCGCGCCGGTCCGCATCAGGTGCAGCCCGGTCGAGTAGGAGGCGCAACCGCCGACCACGGTCGGTACCGGAACTTCGGCGATGAACTTCTTCAGGTTGAGTGGCTCGACTGTGGTCGAGACGTGCTCGGCCGAGATCACCGTGCCCTGGATGACGAGGATGTCGATCCCTGCCTCGACAGCCACCTCGTAGTGCTCGCGGACCTTCTGCGGGGTCAGCGAGCCGCAGGCAACAGCGCCACGCTCCTTGATCTCGGCGATGCGGCGGCCGATCAGCTCCGACTTGACCGGCTCGTTGTAGATCTCCTGCATGATCCGCGTCGCCAGGTGCTTGGGCGCCGCGGCGATCTGCTCGAGTTTCTCGTCGGCGTTCTCGAAGCGGGTCCAGATGCCCTCGAGGTTGAGCACCCCGAGGCCGCCCAGTTGGTTGACGAGGACGGCGGTGTCGGGGCTGACCACGCCGTCCATCGCCGAGGCGACCAGGGGCAGGTCGAAGTGGTAGGGGCCGAGGCTCCAGCTGATGTCTATGTCGTCGGGATCGCGGGTCCGGCGCGACGGGACGATCGCGATGTCGTCGAATCCGTAGGCGCGCCTCCCCTTCTTCCCACGACCGATTTCGATCTCCAAATCAGTCCTCCAGGGCGGGTGGCGTTCGAGGACCCAGCCTACACTTCCGCGTGGACCTCCAAGTCGCGCAGCTCGACCTCGCCGACGAGCCGCTCGACCTGGTTGCGGTCCACGGTGCCGGCGCCGAAGTGCTGCGTCGACTCCGCCCCGCAGGCTACGCCGTAGGCAAGGCACTCCTCCGGCGGGAGCCCGTCGTAGCGGGCCGCCACGTAGCCGGCCAGGAAGGCGTCGCCGGAGCCGACCGTCGAGACGGGGTCGAGCGGCCTGATCCGCACCTCGAGCAGGCGTCGCTCCGAGCCCTCGCCGACAGCGGCGACGCAGCCGTCCGGCCTGGTGATGATCGCCTCGCCGGCGCCGAGCCGGGTCAGCTCCGAAAGTCCGTGACCGAGGTCGTCGCCGTCGGCGAACTCCTGGCCGACCAGCTCCTCAGCCTCGCGCTCGTTGGGGGTGACGACCGAGGCCCCGGCCCGCAACCCGGCCCGCATTGGCTCGCCCTCGGAGTCAAGGACCGAGACGACGCCGCGCTCGCGCAGCTCTTCGACCAGGCGGGCGTAGAGGTCGTCGCCGGCGCCGGGCGGCAGGGTCCCGGCCAGCACGCAGATCTTGGCGCCGCGCGCGAGGTAGGCCAGCCGCTCGACGAAGCGCTCGACCTCCTCGGGGCTGACGGCCGGGCCGCGCTCGTTGATCTCCGTCTGCTCACCCGAGGTGGGGTCGACGACGGCAAGGTTGATGCGCGTCTCGCCGGCGATCCAGGTTAGGTCCTTCGGGATCGACTCGTTGCGCAGCTCCTCGAGGACGCGGTTGCCGGTCGGTCCGCCGGCGAAGCCGGTCGCCAGCACCGGGCGGCCGAGCAGGCGCAGCGCCCGCGCCACGTTGATCCCCTTGCCGCCCGCCAGGGTGCGGCTCTCGACCGCCCGGTGGCGGTGACCGAGATGGAAGTTCGGGACCGCGACGGTGCGGTCGATCGCGGCATTGAGGGTTACGGTGAGAATCATCGCCTGCGTCGCCTCAGGAACACTGCTGCGACCAGTATCGCGAAGACGATCAGGGCCAGCCAGCCCAGGTTGCCCCCGGCGAGGTCGCGCGCCTTCTCCAGCACGCTCGCCTCAGGCACGGACCGTGCCGCGCGCAACGGCACCCGCGCCACCCGGATCCCGTCGAGCGTCACAGTTGCGCGCCCGAGGACCGCGCCCCTGCGGACGGGTCCCTCGACCTCTCCGGGGGCCTCGACCGAGACCCGGAGCCGCTGGTCGCGGCGGACGCCGATCGCGACGCTCCGCGCCGCGCGCAGCGGCAGCTCCTCGTCGGTCCAGCGGATCGCCGCCGTCGTTGCCGTCTCGCCCCTGCGGACCGGGACTTCGTGCCGGTGCAGCGAGAAGCCGTAGGTGAGCAGCTCCTCGGACTCCTGGTCGCGGACCGCTTCGCTTTCGGTGCCGAGCACGGCCGAGATCAGCTGCACCCCGTCGAGCCGGCCGGCGCCGACCAGGACGTAGCCGGCGCCGAGCGTATAGCCGGTCTTGACCCCGGTCGCCCAGGGCAGCTCGTAGAGCAGGTCCACGCGCGTGTCGATGCGGCGCGGCGGTCGCAGGCTGCGCAGCACCGCCTGGCGCGAAGCGGCGATCTTGGCGAAGACGGGAATCGCCAGCAGGCGGCGAGCGAGCGCGGTCAGGTCGTAGGCCGAGGAGTAGTTGCCGGCCTCGTCGAGGCCGATCGGGTTGGCGTAGTGCGTGTCGGAGAGGCCGAGCGCCGCGGCGTAGCGGTTCATCTCCCGCACGAAGCCCTCTTCGGAGCCAGCCGCCGCGACGGCGAGGTCGTAGGCGGCGTCGTTGCCGCTCTGCAGGATCAACCCGTAGAGCAGGTCGCGCACGCTGATCCGCTCCCCGGGCCGCAGCCCGAGCAGCGACTCGGCATACATCGGCGTGTAGGGCGCGGCGCTTATCCGCTTGCCGAGCGGCAGCTCCTTCAGCGCCACGTAGGCGGTCATCAGCTTGGTGGTGCTCGCTATCGGCAGCCGTTCGTCGGCTGCCTTCGCAGCAAGCACCTCCCCCGTCCGAGCATCGATCAGCGCCCATGCGCGGGCGTCCAACTGGGGCGCCTCTGCCGCGGGTGGCGTCGTAGGGGGGACCACCCCTGAGGACGCTTTAGCGACCGGAAGGGGTGGTGGGTCCCCTGCGGCGACAGGACCCGCGGCCACGGCGGCCACGAGCAGCATGGCCGCGATCCGCCGCTTGATCACCGCAGCTTGAGCTTTTCGCCGGAGACGAGGATCTGCGGGTCGACGCCCGGGTTCAGTTCCTGAATGCGGGAGACCGAGACGCCGGTCTTTTCGGCGATAGAGGTGAGCGTGTCGCCGTTTTGGACGACGTAAGACTTGCGCGGCTTGCCGGACTTTCCGTCCTGTCGCTTGGCGCTCTTCGCTGAGGCGGGCCGGCCGTCGGAGCCGCCGTCCCCGTCGCCGCCCAGCGAGGCGGCGACGACCGCGATCACGAGGGCGGCGCCGCAGACGAGCGCGAGGACGGCGATCGTCCGTGCGGCTGCTGAGGAGCGTTGGTTCATGAGACCTTCCAGACCGCCGCGCGGAGCCGCTCGGCGGCCGTGGCGGGGTCGGAATCGGCGGCAATGCTACGTGACGCGGCGACCAATCCAAACGCCCGTCCCGGCGCGAACGCCGGACCGAGCGACTCGGGCCGGCCTCCCTGCGCGCCGACCCCAGGCATCAGGAAGACGGCGCGCGGCATCAGCTCGCGCAGCCGCGCGAGGTGCTGGGGTTCGGTGGCGCCGACAACCGCCCCGATCCCGCTCGCGCCGCTCTCGCCCGCGAGGCGGTCGGCGAGCCCATCGACCAGAGCGGCGAGGCGCTCGTGCAGCGGCCGCTCCGGAGCGGGCAGGTCCTGAACGTCTGCGGCCCCTGGGTTGCTGGTGCGCACCAGGGCAAAGACGCCCGCCCCCGCCTCCGCCGCCGCTGCGACCAGCGGCTCGAGCGCGTCGAGGCCGAGCAGGGGATTGGCGGTGAAGGCGTCGGCGCCGAGGCCGGGCACGGGGCCCCACGGAGTCGGCGTCTCGCCGACCAGTGCCTGCGCGTAGGCGGCGGCGGTCACCGGCACGTCGCCGCGCTTACCGTCGGCGACCACCAGCAGGCCGGCCTCCCGCGCCGCCGCGCAGACTTCGGCGAGCGCCGCCCAGCCTGGGGCGCCGAGCCGCTCGAAGCAGGCGAGTTGGGGCTTGACCGCGACGCAGGCCGGGCCGGCCCGCTCGATCAGGGAGCGACAGTGAGTCGCCACCGCGGCCGCGGCCGCCTCGGCGGGCGATCCGCCGCCATCGGACTCGACCGTCGCGGCGAGCCGCGCCGGATCGGGATCGAGACCGAGGCAGATCTGGCTGCGGCGCTCCTCTACGAGCGCCGCCAGCCGATCCGCGAATGGGCCGGCTATCAGCCGCCCTTGACCTTGGTCTTCAGCGCCGAGCCGGCGGAGAAGCGAGGCACCTTGCCGCCCGGGATGGTGATGCGCTCGCCGGTGCGCGGGTTGACGCCCTGGCGCGGGCCGCGCTCGGCGACGTGGAATTTGCCGAAGCCGGTGAAGCTGACCTCACCGCCGCCGCTCAGCGTCTCGGCAATCGCGTCGAGCACCGCGTCGACCGCATCGGTCGCGGCTTTCTTGCTGCCGATTCGCTCGTCAGCCGCCAGTTGGTCCAGAAACTCAGCCTTGGTCACGTCGCTCCTCCGTGGTCGTTGAAATCGCGCGGCAATCTAACAGCGCCCGCGGGCGTAACGCGTGCGTGGGCACCTCGCGGGGCTCAGGAGCCGGCGACGGTCATCTCGCCGACGAGCAGCGGTGGCGTGCTGACCGAAGCGCCGAAGGGCACCCAGCGGGGCGTCGCGCCGGCGGCCCGCACCGAGCGCAGCATCGTGACCAGGTCGCTGGCAATCGTGAACTCGCGCAGCGGCTCGGCCAGCTCACCGCCGCGGATCGCCCGCCCGGAGGCGCCGACCGAGAAGATGCCGGTGACCGGGTTGACGCCGGCGTGGAGCCCGGCGACGTCGGTGACGAAGACGCCGTCGCCGGCCTCGCCCAGCAGCCCCTCCAGCTCCAGCTCGCCCGGGGCGACGATCAGGTTCGACGCGGCCACGCTCGGGGGCGTCCGGTAGCCGGAGCGGCCCGCGTTGCCGGTCGAGGCGGCGCCGGCGCGCCGGGCGGTGTAGGTGTCGTAGAGGAAGGTGCGCAGGGTCCCCGCCTCGACCAGCGCGGTGCGGCGCCGCGGGACGCCCTCGGCGTCGATCGGCGCCGAGGCGAGGCCGTCGGGGTCGAGGCCGTCGTCGCGCAGGACGAAGGCGTCCGCCGCCACCCGCTCACCCA
>DASWMG010000333.1:0-6198 GCA_036399875.1 Solirubrobacterales bacterium | reverse complement strand
CGCCCTCGCTCAGCTTGTTGATCCGCGTCACGGGCACGCCCATCGCCGAGATCGCCTGCGCGGTGCCGCCGGTCGCCACCACCTCGAAGCCGAGCTCGTGGAAACGGGCTGCGAGCTGGGTCGCGGCCGGCTTGTCGGTGTCGGTGACGGTGATGAAGACCGCCCCTTCGACCGGCAGCTTCGCCCCGGCCGCCGCCTGCGCCTTGGCAAAGGCGGTCGGGAAGTCCGCGGCGATCCCCATCACCTCGCCGGTGCTCTTCATCTCGGGGCCGAGCACGGAATCGACCCCGGCGAAGCGGGCGAAGGGCAGCACCGCCTCCTTGACGCTGACGTAGCCGTCGGGAGCGGCGCCGAGCTCCTGCTCGGCGAGTCGCTCGCCCAGCAGCAGCCTGGTCGCCACTTTGGCCAACGGCGTCCCGGTCGCCTTGGAGACGAAGGGGACGGTCCGCGAGGCGCGCGGGTTGGCCTCGATCACGTATAGCTCGCCGCCCGCCACCGCGTACTGGATGTTGATCAGCCCGACGACGCCCAGCTCCAGCGCGATCCGCTCGGTGGTCGAGCGGATCTGCTCCAGCATCTCCTCGCCGAGGCTCATCGGTGGCAGCACGCAGGCCGAGTCGCCCGAATGGACGCCCGCCTCCTCAACGTGCTGCATGATCCCGGCGACGTGGACCGTCTCGCCGTCGGCGAGCGCGTCGACGTCGACCTCGATCGCCGCCTCCAGGAAGTGGTCGAGGAAGAGCGGGTGCTCGCGGTCGGCGCGGGCGTTGGCCTCCAGGTAGGCGGCCAGGTTCTCGTCGGAGTAGCAGATCTCCATGGCGCGGCCGCCCAGCACGTAGGAGGGCCGCACCAGCAGCGGGAAGCCGACCCGCGCCGCTATCTCGCGCGCCTCGACCGCCGAGTGCGCGGTGGCGTAGGGCGGGTGCTTGACGCCCAGCTCGCGCCGCAGCTCGCCGAAGCGGCCGCGGTCCTCAGCGCGGTCGATCGCCGCGACCGGCGAGACGCCGCCGGGGCGGGCGCCGAGCAGCGGCACGCCGGCCTCCTCGAGGACCCGGGCCAGCTTCAGCGGGGTCTGGCCGCCGAACTGGACGATCACGCCCTCGGGGCGCTCCTGCTCGCAGACCGCCAGCACGTCGTCGGCGGTCAGCGGCTCGAAGTAGAGGCGGTCGGAGGTGTCGTAGTCGGTCGAGACGGTCTCGGGATTGCAGTTGATGATCACGGCGTCGCGGCCCGACTCCCGCACGGTCATCGCCGCATGGACGCAGCAGTAGTCGAACTCGATCCCCTGGCCGATCCGGTTCGGCCCGGCGCCGAGGATCACGACCGAGTCGCGCGTGCCGCGCCGCACCTCGGAGGCGGCCGTGCCGTCGCGCCCAGGCCGCTCGTGGGCGGAGTAGTAGTAGGGCGTCGCCGCCTCGAACTCGGCGGCGCAGGTGTCGACCGACTTGTAGGTGCGGACGAGCCCGTCGGTGCCGTCGCCTTCGGTCGCCAGGGCGCGCAGCTCGCGCAGGAACCAGCGGTCGACCAGGCACCGCTGGTGGACGGTCTCGACGTCGATGCCGCGCCGGAAGGCCTCGAGGACGAGGTCGAAGCGCTCGGCGCTGGGCACCGCGATGGCCGCCAGCAACTCCTCGTCGTCCGCCGGCGGCTCGGCGGGCGCGTCGAGCTCGCGCGAGCGCATCGCCTTGGCGAAGGACTCGCGGAAGGTGCGGCCGATCGCCATCGCCTCGCCGACGCTCTGCATGTAGGTCGAGAGACGGCCGGCGGCGCCCGGGAACTTCTCGAAGGCGAAGCGTGGGATCTTGGTGACGACGTAGTCGATCGTCGGCTCGAAGGAGGCCGGCGTGGCGCGGGTGATGTCGTTGTCGATCTCCTCCAGCGCGTAGCCGACGGCCAGCTTCGCCGCCATCTTCGCGATCGGGAAGCCGGTCGCCTTCGAGGCCAGCGCCGAGGAACGCGAGACCCGCGGGTTCATCTCGATGATCGCGATGTCGCCGTTCTCAGGATTGACGGCGAACTGGATGTTGGAGCCGCCGGTCTCGACGCCGACGGCGCGGATCACGGCGATCGCCTGGTCGCGGAGCTCCTGGTAAAGCGCGTCGGTGAGGGTCTGGGCGGGGGCCACGGTGACCGAGTCGCCGGTGTGGACGCCCATCGGGTCCATGTTCTCGATCGAGCAGATGATCACAACGTTGTCGTTGCGGTCGCGCATCACCTCGAGCTCGAACTCGCCCCAGCCGATTACCGACTCCTCGACCAGCACCTGGTTGATCGGACTCGCGGCCAGGCCCTCGGAGACGACCTGGCGCAACTCGGTCGCGGTCTCCCCCACGCCGCCGCCCTGCCCACCCAGGGTGAAGGCGGGCCGGACGATCGCCGGCAGGGTGATGCTGCCGTCGGCGAGCCCCTCCTCGACTTCGCCGAGGCCGCTGACGGTCCGCGACCAGGGGATGCGCAGGCCCGCCTCGTTCATCGTGCGGCGGAATTCCTCGCGGTCCTCGGCGCGGTTGATCGCATCGCGGTCGGCGCCGATCAGCTCGACACCGAAGCGCTCCAGCGTGCCGTCTTCGGCGAGAGCCATCGCGACGTTGAGCGCCGTCTGACCACCGAGCGTCGGCAGCAGCGCGTCGGGCCGCTCCTTCTCGATGATCCGGGCGACAGGGCCGGGCAGCAATGGCTCTACGTAGGTGGCGGTGGCGAACTCCGGGTCGGTCATGATCGTCGCCGGATTCGAGTTGACGAGCACGACCTCGTAGCCCTCCTCGAGCAGCACCTTGCAGGCCTGCACGCCGGAGTAGTCGAACTCGGCGGCCTGGCCGATCACGATTGGTCCCGAGCCGATCAGGAGGATCTTCTCGATGTCGGTGCGCTTAGGCATGGGCAAGCTCCAGGAAGGTGTCGAAGAGGTGGCGGGCGTCGTGCGGGCCGGGACCGGCCTCCGGGTGGTACTGGACCGTGGCGGCGCGGACGTCGCGCAGGACGAGGCCCTCGACGGTGCGGTCGTAGAGGTTGAGGTGGGAGAGCTCGGCGGCGCCGAAGTCGGTCTCCCAGCGGACCGGCTCGTCGGCCTCGATCCGCGGCTCGCCGCCCGGCCCCTGCACCGCGAAGCCGTGGTTCTGCGAAGTGATGTCGATCCGGCCGGTCGCCAGCTCCTTGACCGGGTGGTTGGCGCCGCGGTGACCGAAGGGCAGCTTGAAGGTCTCCAGCCCGACGGCGCGGCAGAGCAACTGGTGGCCGAGGCAGATGCCGAACAGCGGCTTGACGCCGACCAGCTCGCGGACGGTCGAGACGACGTAATCGAGCGCGCCCGGGTCGCCGGGGCCGTTGGCGAGGAAGACGACGTCGGGGTCCTCGGCGAGCACATCCTCGGCGGAGGTGGTGCAGGGCAGCAGGGTCAGACGGCAGCCCCGGTCGCGAAGCTGACGGACGATGCTGAGCTTGACGCCGGTGTCGATGCCGACCACGTGGGGGCCGTCGCCCTCGAAGCGGACCGGCTCGGGCGGCGTGACGGTGCGGGCCAGGTCGGCGCCCGCCATCGAGGGCTCGGCGGCGACCCGTTCGCGCGCCTCGGCCTCGGGCACGTCGCCGGAGAAGATCCCGCCCCGCATTGCGCCGCCGTCGCGGATGTGGCGGACCAGAGCCCGGGTGTCGACACCGCTGATTCCGGGCACGCCGCAGTCGCCCAGCCAGTCGAGCCAACCGCCCTCGGCGGTCGCCACGTCCTCGCCGTTCTTGGCGTCGCGCATGACGACGCCCCGGGCGTGGACCCGGTCCGACTCCATCGCGGCGCCGGAGACGCCGTAGTTGCCGATCAGGGGGTAGGTGAAGACGATGATCTGCCCCGCATATGACGGGTCGGTGACCGACTCCTGATAGCCGGTCATCGCGGTGTTGAAGACGACCTCGCCGGTGACCGCCTCCGGGTGGCCGCAGAGGTCGCCGTCGAAGCGGGTCCCGTCCTCGAGCAGGATGTAGCCGCTCGGCGCGCTCACGAGGCGACCCCAAGACTGAACGAGCGCAGCCGGTAGGCGACCTGGCCGCCGGCAAGGGTCATCAGCACGCGGCCGGTCAGCTCCTCGCCGGCGCACCACGAGTTGCTGGAGCGGCTCTCGTAGCCCTCCTCCCCGACCGTCCAGGTCGCGGCGAGGTCGCAGAGGGCGACGTTGGCCTCGCTGCCGGGGGCGAGCGAGGGGCGCTCCAGGTCGAAGGGCTCGGCGCCGCCGGACAGCCGCTCGACCACCAGCGCCAGGTCCAGCACGCCCGGCAGGACGAGGTGCGTGTGGAGCGCCGCGAAGGCGGTCTCCAGGCCGGTCACCCCCATCGCCGCCTGCTCGAAGGGGACCTCCTTCTCCTCGGCCGCGTGCGGGGCGTGGTCGGTGGCGACGCACTCGATCGTGCCGTCGCGCAGGCCCTCGATCAGCGCCTGGCGGTCCGCCTCGGCGCGCAGCGGCGGGTTCATCTTGAAGCGGCGGGGGTCGAGCGAGCGCACCGCCTCGTCGGTGAGGCAGAGGTGGTGCGGGCTCGCCTCGGCGCTGATCTGCACGCCGGCCGCCTTTGCCGCTCGCACCGCCTCGACCGACTCGGCGGCCGAGAGGTGCTGGACGTGGATGCGGGCCCCCTCGTAGGCGGCGAGGGCCGCGTCGCGGGCGATCGTCGTCGACTCGGAGACGGACGGGATGCCGGCGAGTCCGAGTGCCGCCGAGACCGGTCCCTCGTGCATGACGCCGTCGGCGGAGAGCTCCGCGTCCTCCTCGTGGAGGGCGATCGTGCCGCCGCAGAGCTGCTGGTACTGGAGGGCGCGGCGCAGGACGCGGGCGTTGCGGAGCGGCAGCCCGTCGTCGCTGAAGCCGAGCGCGCCAGCGTCGCGCAGCGCCGCCATCTCGGTCAGCTCCCTGCCCTCCATGCCGCGGGTCACCGTGGCGAGAAAGCCGACCGGGACGGAGGCCTGCTCGCGGGCCGCCTCACGCAGCGCCTCGACATCGGCCGGCGTCGAGACGGGCGGGTCGGTGTTCGCCATCGCCAGCACGCCGCAGAAGCCGCCGGCCGCCGCGGCGCGCGTTCCCGTCTCGATGTCCTCCTTGTGCTCCTGGCCGGGCGTGCGCAGGTGGACGTGGGGGTCGAAGAAGGCCGGGAAGGCGTGCAGGCCCTCGGCGTCGATCTCTTCGCCGCCGCCCGTGTCGCCGGTGCCGGGCGCCGCCAGCTCGGCGATCCGCCCATCGCGCACGACCACGTCGCGGGCGCCCTCGATGCCAGCCACGGGGTCGAGCACGGTCGCGCCGCGCAGGACGATGTCCGCGCCCTCTCCGGAGCGCATGTCCAGCACCGTGGCGAGACTCACGCGGGCTGCCCCAAGGGAGTCGGACTCTGGGCGCCTTCGCCCTCGACCGGCGCCGGTCGCTCGCGCGCCGCCAGCAGCTCGTAGAGGATCGCCATCCGCACGACGAGGCCGGACGCCACCTGCTCGGAGATCAGCGACTGCGGCGAGTCGACGGCCTCGCCGGAGAGCTCGACGCCACGGTTGACCGGACCCGGGTGCATGAGGAGCTGGCGCGGCGCCAGTCGGCGGGTGTCGATCTGGAAGCGGGTCGCGTACTCGCGCAGGGAGGGCAGGAAGCTCTCGGCCATCCGCTCTTTCTGCAGCCGCAGCGCGTAGACGACGTCGGCCTCACCGAGGCGGTCGAGCGAGTGCGCCACGTCGCAGCCGAGCGCCTCGATGCCGCGCGGGATCAGGGTCGGCGGGCCGCAGACGGTGACCGCGGCGCCCATCGCCTGGAAGGCGACGAGGTTGGAGCGGGCGACGCGGCTGTGGAGGACGTCGCCGACGATCCAGATCCGCTTCCCCTCCAGCGAGCCGAGGCGGCGCCGCAGCGTGTAGAGGTCGAGCAGCGCCTGGCTGGGGTGCTCGTGCTTGCCGTCGCCGGCGTTGACAACGGCTGCCTCCGACCACTCGGCGACCAGCTGCGCGGCGCCGGCGTAGGGGTGGCGGATCACGATCGCGGCCGGGTCATAGGCGGAGAGGGTTGCGACCGTGTCCTTCAGCGACTCGCCCTTGTCGACGGAGGAGCCGCCGGCCTTGATCGAGACCAGGTCGGCAGAGAGCCGCTTCGCCGCCAGCTCAAAGGAGGACGAGGTGCGGGTGCTCGCCTCGTAGAAGAGGCTGACGACGGTGCGCCCGCGCAGCGTCGGCACCTTCTTGAT
>DASWMG010000332.1:0-2150 GCA_036399875.1 Solirubrobacterales bacterium | reverse complement strand
GCTCCAGGCCCTGGCCGACGTCGCGCAGCCTGCGGATGTGGGTCAGGTAGCGGCTGCCCTTGACGGCAAAGCGGAAGCCTTCGGGCACCTGCTCGGCCCAGTTGGCGGTCGTCTTCAGCTCGGGCAGGCGATAGAACGTGGCGTTGACCTCGACCGTGTCGAAGACCGACGCGTAGTGGGCGAGCCAGCGCGAGGTGGGCGTCTTCGGCGGGTAGAAGTCGTCGCGCCAGTCGCGGTAGTTCCAGCCCGAGCAGCCGATCCGCGCTTCCTTCACGTTGCTAGGGGATCGGGCTGCGGCCGCCGCCGGCGTCCAGCTCGGTCGTCCAGAAGTCGCGCCCGGTGACCGGCAGCGACACGTTGTAGACAGGGACCTCGCCGATGCGCCCTTCCGGCGCCCCGTCGTGCGCGTGCCCGTGCAGGACGAGGTCCGGGCCGTGCTCGAGAATCGGCGCGGCGAAGCGGTCGCTGCCCATGAAGGGCAGGATCTCGCGCGGCTCCCCCTCGAGCGTCGCCTCGACCGGCGAGTAGTGGAGGAGAACGATCCGAATCGGACAGGTGGCGATCTCGTGCAGGCCGGCGGCCAGCGCCTCGACTTCGGCGGTCGTCTCAGCGTATACCGCGCGCAACGAGGGCTCGCCGAAGTCGGGCAGGTGGCGCGGCGCGAAGCCGCCGACGAAGCCCTTGCAGCCGACCAGGCCGACCTCGATGCCGTCGAGCTGGACCAGCGCCGACTCTCCGTCGAGGATCCGCACGCCGCCCTCGCTGAGCCGCGCCCGGATCGCGTCCTGTTCGCCGGCGTGCCAGTCGTGGTTGCCGAGCACGGCGAAGACGGGCACCTCGGTTGCCGCCGCGGCGGCGCAGACGATTTCGGCCTCCGCCAGGGTGCCGTGGCTGGTCAGGTCGCCGGCCAGCAGGGCGATGTCCGCCTCGCCGTCGAGCCGGGCGAACGCCTCGACGACCCGGTCGCGATTCGCCTCGCGGCAGTGGATGTCGCCGGCGGCGGCGACCCGCAGCTTCCGCGGGCCCCTCTGCGCCTCGCTCATCGGCATGCCGGTTCCCTACCCGAAACGCCGCCGCGGACGCTTCGCGGGACGTGACTTGCGGCGGTTTAGCGACCGACCCGGCGGGGGACCGGAGGGCCATGAACGACGACCAAGACGTAACCAATGGCGACCAGGACGTGACCCGGACGGTCAGGGAAGAGGAAGAGGCCGCGGCCGCGGAAGCGCGGCGGATCGGCGGCCGCAGCGGCATGGAGGGAATGGACCCCGCCGAGCGCGCCTCCGCCGAGCACGGCGGCGGCGAGGCGGAGGGGTTCGAGGAAGCCGAAGAGATGCTGGAAGAGCAGGCGACGCACGGCGATCCCTCGGTCGACCCGATCCGCGACGCGCCCGCGCCCGAGGCAGAGGAGCAGCCCGCGGTCTACGGCGAGGCCGACGAGATCGACATCGAGCAGGACACCCGCGACGCCGAGGACGACCAGGCGGCGTAGCCGAAAGCGATCGCGAGGGCGGGTGTGAGCGCCGAAGACGAGCTGCAGGAGATGCTGCCGACGCTGAAGAAGGCGGCGGCGGCGCTCGAAGCGGAGCGGATCCCATTCCTGCTCGGCGGCGGCCTCGGCTGTTGGGCGCGCGGCGGACCGCCCTCGAGCAAGGACGTCGACCTGATGGTCAAGAAGGAGGACGCGGAGCGGGCGCTGGACGCGCTGGCGGACGCCGGCATGCGCCCGGAGAAGCCGCCCGAGCAGTGGCTCTACAAGGCCTGGGACGGCGACGTGATGATCGACCTGATCTTCGAGCCCGCCGGCATCCGCGTCACCGACGCCGTGATCGAGCGCGCCGAGGAGCTCAACACGGGCGGGATGCCGGTGCCGGTGATGGCGCTCGACGACATCATGTCCACCAAGCTGCTGGCGCTCGACGAGCACAACGCCGACTACGCCGACTTGCTGCCGATCGCGCGGGCGCTGCGCGAGCAGATCGACTGGCGGGGGCTGCGCGAGCGCACCGCGTCGAGCCCCTTCGCGGCGGCCTTCTTCACCCTCGCCGATGGCCTGGGCATCGCGCCGGCCAGTTTTGCCCGATCCGAGCCGGGGTAGCGGCGCACCGTGGCAGACGAGCGAGAGGCCAAGGACGAGAAGCCGCCCGAGC
>DASWMG010000331.1:0-3488 GCA_036399875.1 Solirubrobacterales bacterium | reverse complement strand
CCTCGAAGGTGCGCGCCAAGCCGAAGCGCCGCGGGCTCACCAAAGGCAGGTCGCGGGCCTGGAAGAAGGCCGTCGTCCAGCTGGCGCCGGGCGAGCGGATCGAGCTGTTCGAGGGCGCCGAGACCGCGTAGGAGACACGATGCCGAACCGCAAGACCAAACCGACCAGCCCAGGGCGCCGCTTCGCGACCTACCCCCTGCGCGAGCAGGTGACCGCCAGCGAGCCCGAGGCCAAGCTGACCGAAGGCCTGCGCAAGTCGGGCGGCCGCAACTCCAACGGCCGCGTCACCGCCCGCCATCGCGGCGGCGGCGCCAAGCGGCGCTACCGCAAGATCGACTTCAAGCGGCTCAAGGACGGCGTGCCCGCCAAGGTGGCGACGATCGAGTACGACCCCAACCGCAGCTGCTACATCGCCCTGCTCCACTACGCCGACGGCGAGAAGCGCTACATCCTCGCGCCGGCGAATCTCTCCGTCGGCGACACGGTTCAGTCCGGCGAGGGCGCGGACGTCAAGCCCGGCCACGCGATGGCGCTGGGGCAGATGCCGACCGGCACGATCGTCCACAACGTCGAGATGACCCCGGGCCAGGGCGGCAAGATGGGCCGCGCCGCCGGCACCGCGATTCAGCTCGTCGCCAAGGAGGGCGAGATGGTGACCCTGCGGCTGCCCTCCTCGGAGATGCGCCTGGTGCGCGCCGAGTGCCGCGCCACCGTCGGCTCGCTCTCCAACGCCGAGCACCAGAACATGAAGATCGGCAAGGCCGGCCGCAGCCGCCATAAGGGCAAGCGTCCGCAGACGCGCGGCGTCGCAATGAACCCGGTCGACCACCCGCACGGCGGCGGCGAGGCGCACCACACGCCGGGCGGCCACCCGGTCACCCCGTGGGGCAAGCCGACCCTCGGCTACCGAACCCGCAAGAAGGGCAAGCAGTCGGACCGCTACATCGTGCGCGGCCGCAAGCGCGGAAAGAAGAAGGGTCGCTAATGGGACGCTCGACGAAAAAGGGGCCGTGGGTGGAAGCGGCGCTGATGAAGCGGATCAGCGCGATGAACGAGGCCGGTCAGAAACAGATGGTCAAAACTTGGTCGCGCGCCTCGACGGTCTTCCCCGAGATGGTCGGCCACACGATCGCCGTCCACGACGGCCGCAAGCACGTGCCGGTCTTCATCTCGGAGTCGATGGTCGGCCACAAGCTCGGCGAGTTCGCGCCGACCCGCACCTTCCGATCCCATTCGGGCGGCTAGGAGCAGACGATGGCCGACGAGAAGAAACCCACCACGAAGAAATCCGAGACCGGCAAAGCGGCGGCCGAGAAGGGCGCGGCGAAGAAAGCCGCCAAGAAGGACGACGCGAAAAAAGCGAAAGCCGGCAAAGGCGACGCCAAGACCAGCGCCAAAAAAGCGAAAAAAGGCGCCAAAAAAGAGAGCGGCAAAAAAGCCGCCGGCAAAAAAGAGACTTCGAAAAAAGCCCCGGCGAAAACCGCCAAGAAAGAGGGCGCCAAAAAACCAGTCAAAGCGGCGCCGCTCGTCGTGCGGGCCAGCTCGCGCTACGTGCGCGTCGCCCCGCGCAAGGCGCGGCTCGTCGCCGATCAGGTCCGCGGCCTCCACATCGAGAAGGCGCGGGCGCTGCTGCAGTTCTCGCCGCGCGGCGCCGCCCGCGACATCGGCAAGGTGATCGAGTCGGCGGCTTCCAATGCCGAGAACAACCATGACTTGGTCGCCGACGAAATGCGGGTCGCCGAGATCACCGTCGACGAAGGGCCGACCTTGCGCCGCTTTCGCCCGCGAGCGCTCGGCCGCGCCACCCCGATCAATAAGCGGACCAGCCACATCGCCGTGGCGCTGAGTCCTGAAGAGGAGGCCTAGAGGCATGGGACAGAAGATCCATCCCGGCGGCTTCCGCGTCGGCTACATCCACGACTGGAAGTCGAACTGGTTCGACGAGAAGGGCTTCGCCGACGTCCTCGACGAGGACCTCAAGATCCGCGCCCACATCGAGGGCAAACTCGCCCACGCCGGTCTCTCGAGCATCACGATCGAGCGCCGCGGCGAAGTCGCCGTCGACATCCACACCGCCCGGCCGGGCATCGTGATCGGCAAGTCGGGCTCCGAAGTGGACGCGCTGCGCAAGGAGCTGCACAAGCTGACCGGCAAGCCGGTGAAAGTGAACATCCGCGAGGTGAAGCGCCCCGAGCTCGACGCCAAGCTGGTCGCCCAGTCGATCGCCGAGCAGCTGCAGAATCGCGTCGCCTTCCGGCGGGCGATGAAACGCGCCCTCACCTCGGCGATGCGCTCCGGCGCGAAGGGCGTGAAGATCCAGGTCGGGGGACGGCTCGGCGGCGCCGAGATGGCCCGCACCGAAAGCTACTCCGACGGCCGCGTGCCGCTGCACACGCTGCGCGCCAACATTGACTACGGCACCTACGAGGCAAAGACGACCGCGGGGCGGATCGGCGTCAAATGCTGGATCAACAAGGGCGAAGTGATGCCCGAAGGCTTCCGCTCCGACCAGATCCCGACCGACGGCGAGCCGCCTCAGCGCGCCGGGCGCGGCGGCGGCGGCCGCGGCGATCGCGGTCCGGGCGGCCGCGGCGATCGCGGTCCCGGCGGCGGCGGACGCGGCCCGGGTGGGCGCGGCGGCGATCGCGGTCCCGGCGGCGGCGGACGCGGCCCGGGTGGGCGCGGCGGCCCGCGCGGCGGAGGTGGTCGCTGATGCTGATGCCGAAGCGGGTCAAGCACCGCAAGCAATTCCGCGGCCGCATGCGCGGCAACACCAAGGGCGTCAGCGAAGTCGCCTTCGGCGAGTACGGGCTGAAGGCGCTGGACCGGGGCTGGATCACCAATCGCCAGATCGAGGCCGCGCGTATCGCGATGACCCGCAAGATCAAACGTGGCGGCAAGGTCTGGATCAACGTCTTCCCCGACAAGCCCTACACCAAGAAGCCCGCCGAGACGCGGATGGGCTCGGGCAAGGGCAACCCCGAGGGCTGGGTCGCGGTCGTCAAGCCGGGCAAAGTGATGTTCGAGCTGGCCGGCGTCCCGGAGGAGTTGGCGCGCGAGGCGCTGCGCCTCGCCGGGCACAAGCTCCCCGTCAAGACGCGCTTCGTCATGCGCGAGGGGGCCGAGAACCGATGAAGGCGGCCGAGGCGCACAATCTGAAAGACGGCGAGCTGGTCGCCAGGCTCATCGACGCCAAGAAAGAGGCGTTCAACCTGCGCTTTCGGCACGCCACCGGCGAGCTGGAGAACACGGCGGGGCTGAGGCGGGCGAAGAAGGACATCGCGCGGCTGCTGACCGTGGCCAGGGAGCGTGGGATCGATGTGGATAGAGAGCTGAGGAAATAGAGATGGCGGACGACGAGAAAAAAGACGCGGTAGACGAGACTCCGGCTCAGGACGAGGGCGCTGAGGCCGCGGGTCCTGTCGCGGAGGATGGCGACTCGTCCTCGCAAGCTGCGGGCGAGTCCCCCCCCGCCCCGCCCCCCGCGG
>DASWMG010000330.1:0-5852 GCA_036399875.1 Solirubrobacterales bacterium | reverse complement strand
CGACCGCCCGCCAGGTCGCGAACTCGGCCGAGAGCTCGAAGGAGTGCCCGCCGCCCTCGCGGGCGATCGCCTTCGCCGCGGTCGCGGGGTCCCCGGCGACGGCGAGGTCGAGGTCGGTCACCTCCCTCCCCAGGGCCGCATCGCGCACCGCGCCGCCGGCGATCCAGACGTCCTCTCGGCCGCCGAGCGCCCGCCGCGCCAGGGCGACCAGCGGCGAGGCCGAAAGCGCCTCGGCGAGGCTCACCCCTCGACCCTCGGCACCCGGGCCGAGATGCCGCAGGTGACCTCGTAGTTGATGGTCTCCAGGCGCGCGGCCCACTCCTCGGCCCTGATCGCGTCGTCGCCCTGGACGCCGATCAGCACCGCCTCGTCGCCGCGCTTGACGTCGGTCTCCGGACCGAGGTCGATGGTCACGTTGTCCATCGAGACCGTCCCGACCAGCGGGTGGCGACGGCCCCGGATCAGCACCTCGGCGTTGTTGGAGAGCCCGCGCCGCACGCCGTCGCCGTAGCCGAGCGGCAGCACCGCGACCCAGGTCGGTGCGGGGGCCTTCCAGGTGCGGCCGTATCCGGCGCTGTCGCCGGCCTCGAAGCGCTTGACGTCGGCAACGTAGGAGCGCAGCGAGAGCGCCGGCGCGAGGCCGCGCTCGGCCGGGTCGCCCTGGAAGGGATCGAGGCCGTAGACCGCGACGCCGCAGCGGGCCATGTCGAAGTGGGCTCGGCGCTCGCGAAAGACCGCGGCGCTGTTGGCGGCGTGGGCGACGATCCCCGGATGTCGCGCCTTGGCCTTCTCGGCCACGGCCTCGAAGCGCTCCAACTGTTCGTCGAAGAAGTCGGAGTCGGTTTCGTCGGCGGTGGCGAAGTGCGTCCAGACGCCGGCCGGCTCGACGTACGGTTTCTCCTCGCAGGCGCGCAGCAGGTCGAGGACCGCCTCGGCGTCGCGGTTGCCGAGCCGGCCCATGCCGCTGTCGTACTTGACGTGGACCGCCACCGGCCGCTCCAGCACGCGGGCGCGGTCGGAGACGACGGTCAGAAACTCGTGGTGCCAGACGGCGACGGCGGACCCGGCCGCGAGTGCCGTGTCGAGCTCGGCCGGGGTCATCGCTCCCATCGTCAGCAGCGGCACCTCGGGCAGCGCACGCGCCAGCTTTGCCGACTCGACGGCCGTGGCGACCGCGAGCCGGGTCGCTCCGCCCGCGACCGCGGCGGCGGCACAGACATCGGCCCCGTGGCCGTAGCCGTCGGCCTTGACCACCGCGCACAGCTCCGCCTCGCCCAGCTCTGCCTTGAGGCGGGCGCAGTTGCGTTCCACCGCGTGGCTGTCGATCCGGGCGACTGCCCGCGTCATTAGTGCCCTGTCTCGCGACGACTAACCGGAAATGACGGCTTCAGATCACCGCCATGCTGCGTCCTCGGTCGCCCAAATAGCGCTGCTATTCGGGCTTCCTGCGTCCTTGCCTGGCGGCGCCTGAAACTCGTCATTTCTCGGCCACCGTCACGAGACAGGGCACTGCTACTCGACGAGCGCCGCGAGCGCGTCCGCGCGGGTGACGAGGCCGAGCAGGCGGCCCTCCTCGTCCACGACCGGCAGGTGGTTGTGGTGATTCTCGGCGATCCGGCGCGCCACCGTCTCGGCGCTCGAGTAGTCGTTCACGACGACGGGGTCGGCGCTCATCAGCTCCGACACCTTGGTCGCGAAGGCCTTCTCGAGCCGCTCCTCGAAGCCCTTCATCGAGCCGACGAAGACGACCCCGCCCATGATGTTCAGGTAGTGCGGCAGGTGCAGGTCGGCTTCCTCGTCGCCGAGCACCAGATCCGATTCGCTGACGATGCCGACCAAGCGGCGATCGGAGTCGATGACCGGGATCGCTCCCTTGTCGGTGCTGGCGAGCAGCCTCACCGCCTCGCGAGCGTCGGCGTCCGGGGCGACGGTGGGCACGTCGGCGTCCATGATCTCGGCGGCGGTCTTCACGGGCGAGGCGAGGTTATTCGACTGCGGACTCGGGACGCAGGCCAACCGGGATCGAATCGATGACGTCGGTGGCGATCACCGACTCGGCGGCGCCGATCCGGGCGGCGGCGTCGCGACCGGCGCGAGCGTGAGCGACGACCGCGGCGCAGGCCGCGGCGAACGGATCGAGGCCGCGGGCGAGCAGGGCGGCGGTCATCCCCGAGAGCACGTCGCCGCTGCCGGCGGTGGCGAGGGCCGGCGCGGAGAGCGCGTTGACGGCGACGCGCTCGCCGTCGGTGACGATCGTGTCGTCGCCCTTGAGGACGACGATCGCGGCAGCTGTCCGAGCTGCCTCGCGGGCCGAGGCGAGGCGGCGTGCCTCGATCTCCGCCGCCGAGCGCCCGAGCAGGCGGCCCAGCTCGCCCGCGTGCGGCGTGAGGATCGTCGCCGCGTCGCGGGCGGCGATCCGGTCGAGCCGGCCCTCGAAAGCGTTGAGGCCGTCGGCGTCCACCACGAGCGGCGCCTCGATCGCGCCGAGGACTTCGTGGGCGAGCGTCACGGAGCCGGGGTCGCGCCCGAGGCCCGGCCCGAACACCCCTGCGGCGGCGCGCTCGAAGGCGCGCAGCAGCGGCTTCGCGGCGGCCGGGGCCAGGCAACCGTCGCCGCCGGGGCAGCCGACCGACATCACCTCGGGCTGACCCTGCTCGAAGATCTGCTCCAGATCGGCGGGCACGACGACCGTCGCGTAGCCCGCACCCGAGCGGATCGCGGCCAAGGACGCCATCCGCACGGCGCCGGTCAGGCCGCGTGAGCCCCCCGCGATCGCCACCTGTCCCGAGCTGAACTTGGTCGAGCGGGGGCCGCGAGGCGGGGCAAGCGCCAGCACGGACGGGTCGGTCTCGCCCACCGCCGGCTCGCCCGGCGCTTCCGCCGGGATGCCGATCGGCGCGACCAGCAGGACGCCGGCGTGCCACTTGCCCGGCGCGACCCTGTGCCCCGCCTTCGGCGCATGGAAGGTCACCGTGACGTCGGCCTCGACGGCGGTCCCCGCCACCTCGCCGCTCGATGCGTCCACGCCCGATGCCACGTCGCAGGCGACCACGGGGGCGCCGCAGCCGCCGATCGCCGCGATCGCGGCGGCGGCCGGGTCGCGCGGCTCGCCGGAGAAGCCGGTGCCAAAGATCGCGTCGACGACCGCGCCGGAGCCGGTCAGACGCTCCCTCAGGTCTCCGGCCACGTGCTCGACCCGGACACGCTCACCGTCGAGGCGCTCGAAATTCGCGCCGGCGTCGCCGCTCAGCTCCTCCGCGGGCCAGACCAGCAGCACCTCGACCTCGTAACCGGCCGCCGCCAGGTGGCGCGCCGCCACCAGGCCGTCGCCGCCGTTGTTGCCCTTGCCGCAGACCACCCGCACCGGCCCGTCCGGCTCCAGCTCCCCCACCGCCTCGGCGACCGCCCGCCCCGCCGCCTCCATCAGCTCCAGCGACGGGACCCTCCGCTCCTCGATCGCCCAGCGGTCAAGCGCGCGCATGCCCTCCGCGTCGTAGAGGGGTCGAAGCCAGGAGCTCATGGCCTCCAGCCTAGTCCGATTCGAAGCCCTGCAAAAGGGGGAGATGATGCAATGACTTTTACAAAGCATCATAGACATGAGGTTTTGATACTCTCCAAACATCATGATCTTCCAAACCCCCGAACTCAGGGAAGACGAGCAGGAGGTCCTGGCTCTGCTTGCCCAGCAGCGTGACGATCTGCATGACCGCGTGGCGGAGCCGCGCCGGTGGAACGGAAACCTTCGGCGAATGTCATTCGCACGCGCCGTACAGGGGTCGAACAGCATCGAGGGCTACAACGCCTCCCTCGACGATGTGATCGCGGCCGTCGAGGGCGAGCCGACCATGGATGCCGACGAAGAGACCCAGCACGCCCTGGCCGGCTATCGCGATGCCATGACCTACGTGCTCCAGATTGCCGAGGACGAAGCGCTCGAGATCGAGGAGGGGCTGATCAAGAGCCTGCACTTCATGATGATCAAGCACGACCTCCGCAAGAACCCGGGGCAGTGGCGACCCGGCGATATCTATGTTCGGCGTGAGGAGAGCGGAGAGATCGTCTACACCGGACCACCCAACGATGAGGTGCCGGACCTGATGACGGAGCTTCTCCAAGACCTTCGTCGCGATGAGAGCCCTGTGTTGGTGAAGGCCGCGATGGCCCATCTCAACCTCGTTCTCATCCATCCCTTCAGCGACGGCAACGGACGCATGGGGCGCTGCCTGCAGACGCTCGTCCTAGCCCGCGACCGCGTCCTGGCACCGGTCTTCTCCAGCATCGAGGAGTTCCTGGGGCGGAACACGGAGGCCTACTACGAGGTCTTGGGGGATGTGGGGGCGGGCTCCTGGCATCCCGAGCGGGATGCGCGACCATGGCTCCGTTTCTGCCTGCGCGCCCACTACATCCAAATCCGCACGATGCTCCGGCGCCGCGAAGAGATCGAGCAGCTCTGGAATGCCTCGGTAGGACTGGCCGAACGCAACGGGCTGCCGGAACGCTGCGCCGCCGCCCTGATGGACGCCGCCTACGGCTTCCGCATTCGCAGGGGTGGCTATCAGGCTTCAGTTGAGACGGTGGCCGGCGAGGAGGTCAGTGAGCAGACGGCCACGCGAGACCTGAAGGCGATGGTCGAACTGGGACTTCTCGAGCCGGTCGGAGAGCGGCGGGCCCGCCATTACGTCGCCGCAGAGGAGACCCAGAACCTCTGGCGGAGCATCCGAGCGGAGCGACCGCCCAGAGGAGACGACGACCCGTTCGAGGTCGTGCGCAAGCGGCGCCAGCTCAGTCTTACCTGAGCCTGCGCTACTCGACGCCGAAGATCAGCTTCGCGTTGACGCGGTTGCCGTCAGCTTCGGAGCCGATGGCGAGCCAGCTGAGGTTGCGCAGGTACTTCTTCGCTTCGCGGAACTCGGCGTCGTTGCCGGACAGCGACTGCGCGAGGCGCAGGGCGCCGGGGCCGTCGGCGTAGCCGCTGATCGGCGTGTCGCCGAGGGCTTTCACGGCTTCGTCGTAGGCGGGCTCGTCGGCCAGGGTGCCGCCCTTCGGTGGCGCCAGGGCGAGTGCGGCCGGGACGCTGCCGTAGCCGATCGCGATCCGGTCGCCCGAGGTCAGCACCACCAGGGGCTTTTCGCCGAGGTCCGATGAGTTGACTTCGAAGCCGGTCGCTTGGCCGTTGCCCCCCTTTAGCTGCCTCACGCCCGCCGTGCCGGTCGCCTTGAGCAGGTCGCCGATGCTCGAAATCGCGTCGGTCGCCTCTTTCGAGCCGTCGGTCGTGAAGACGAGCGCGCCTTCGAGCGATTTCTCGCTGGAGCCGGTCGCGAAGAGGGCGCCGTCTTCGAGCGAGCTGGCGATCGCTTCGAGGTCGATACCGGTTTCCTTGAGCCCGCTCTTCAGCTGGTTGGGCGGGATCTCGCCCGGAACGCCTTCTTTGTCGAGTTCATCGAGCGCTTCCTGGACCTGATCGCCGAAACCGGAGAACGCGAGCGCGGCGAACGCTTCGCTGTCGAGCGTTTCGAGCAGTTCCGAAGCGTCCCCGCTCGGCGCTTCCTGGTCGCCGAGGTCGCTGCTGATCAGCACCTCGACCTGGTCGGCACCCGGGACGACGCTGGCGACGGCGGTCGCTTCGTTCGGTTCGATCCCGGCGCTTTCGAAGGCTTTGAGCGCGGTCTCGTCAATCTCGTCGCCCGACTGCTTGATCATCAGGCCGACGTCGACGTAGATATCGGCGAGGCTCCCCTCGGTCGCCCCCTCCATCGCGTCCCCGAAGGCCGCTTCGTCGTCGAGGGAGTCGCCGTTCACCGCGTCGACCGCCGCTTTGAAGGCTTTCTCCTCCTCGGCGACGACGACGAGGT
>DASWMG010000329.1:0-6713 GCA_036399875.1 Solirubrobacterales bacterium | reverse complement strand
ATTGCGCAAGATTCCCCACTGCTGCCTCCCGTAGGAGTCTGGGCCGTGTCTCAGTCCCAGTGTGGCTGATCGTCCTCTCAGACCAGCTACCCATCGCAGCCTTGGTAGGCCGTTACCCCACCAACAAGCTAATGGGCCGCGAGCCCCTCCCAATGCGGAGGCCGAAGCTTCCTTTAGCGAACCGGCTTACGCCCGTTCGCCACATCCGGTATTAGCCCGGGTTTCCCCGGGTTGTCCCGGTCATCGGGGCAGGTTACTCACGTGTTACTCACCCGTTCGCGGCTTTGCCCCAGGGCAAGCCCTGGTTCGTCGCACCACTTGCATGTGTTAAGCACGCCGCCAGCGTTCGTCCTGAGCCAGGATCAAACTCTCCGTGAAGAGTACTTCTACAGAGAGTCGTCATGCCTGGCAGGTCGCCGGGTACACATACTCGACGACCGGCATGACGGGTAAATCAGACCGCTCGGCACGCTGACGAGCCGAGCGGATCGGGCTCAAACAATCCACAGATCCTCAGACCTGCGGAGTGCACGCTGCTCAGTTTTCAAAGACCGCTGCGCCTCTGCGGCGGGTCTCGCCGCCCTTCGCGCATGGAGCAGGCTCGGGCCTGCCCCAGAGGGACGTAGGAGTATAGCGCCGCGACGGCGGAATGCAAGCGAGCTCAGGCACGAGCGCGCAGGCGGCGGAAGCGCCGCTTGCCGACCTGCAGCACCTTCCCGTCCAGCGCCGCCGTCTCCATGTCGAGGCTCTGCGCTGGAACCGGCTCCCCGTCCAGCTTGACCCCTCCCTGCCTGAGCAGGCGGCGGGCCTCGCTGGAGCTGATCCCGAAGGCGTCGGAGATCACCGCCGGCAGGTGGGCGAGACCGTTCTCGCCGACCAGGGGGAACTCCTCGACCTCGTCGGGGGCCTCGTGGCGGACGAAGAGGCGATCGAAGTGGTCCTCGGCGGCGGTTGCCGCGCCGGCGTCGTGGAATCGCTCGACGATGCGGCGGGCGAGCTCGCGCTTGGCCTCGTTGGGCGGCCCGCCCGGCATTTCCTCGCCGACCAGGAGGCGGAAGTACTCGGGCATCGCCTCGTCGGGGACGCGCATCAGCTTGCCGAACATCTCCTCCGGCGCCTCGGTCACCCCGACGTAGTTGCCGAGCGACTTGCTCATCTTCTGGACGCCGTCGATCCCGACCAGGATCGGCATCGTCAGGATCGACTGCGGCGGCTGGCCGTAGGCCCCCTGCACGTCGCGGCCGAAGAGCAGGTTGAACTTCTGGTCGGTCCCCCCCAGCTCGACGTCGGCCTCGACCGCGACCGAGTCGTAGCCCTGCAGCAGCGGGTAGAGCAGCTCCAGCGCGGCGATCGGCGCGTTGGCGGCCAGCCGCTTCTGGAAGTCGTCGCGCTCCAGCAGGCGGGCGACGGTCGTCTGGGCGAGCAGCCCGAGCAGCGCCTCGGGCTCCATCCGCAGCCACTCGGTGTTGAAGCGCACCTCGGTCCGCTCGCGGTCGAGGACCTTGAACGCCTGCTCCTGGTAGGTCTCGGCGTTGGCCTCGATCTCCGCCGCGGTCGGGACCGGCCGCTGGGCCGAACGGCCGCTCGGGTCGCCGACCTGGGCGGTGAAGTCGCCGATGATCAGGACAACGGTGTGGCCGGCGGCCTGGAATTCGCGCAGCTTCTCGAGCACGACCGTGTGGCCGAGGTGGATGTCGGCCGTGGTCGGGTCGATGCCGAGCTTGACGCGCAGCGGCCGGCCGCTCGCCAGCTGCTCGTCGAGCCGCCCGGCGGGCAGCACGTCGACCGCGTTGCGCGCCAGATCGGTCATGGGCGCAATGCTAGACTGCCGCCTCCGCTCCGCGGCTCCAGCCGCGCCGGGCCCTTTGCTCTCTCAGATGCCGGCCCTGCGACAAAAGCCCCGCCGGCCGGGCGGCACGGTTCCGCCGCCGCCTCCACCGGTCCAGCCCACGCAGCGCGCCAAGCCGCGCCTGAAGAAGCTGCGCGTCCTCTTCGTCCTCGCGGGCCTCGCGATCCTGGCCGTCTTCTCGATGATCTTCGGCATGGTCGTCGCCGTCTCCCAGCAGCTTCCCGACATCTACAACTTCGCCCGCTACACGGCCTCCAAGAACAGCGAGGTCTTCGACGCCACCGGCGAGCCGATCGGGACGCTGACCAGCAACGAGAACAAGATCCTGCTCGAGTCCGACCAGATCTCGCCGAACATGAAGAACGCCGTCGTCGCGATCGAGGACTCCCGCTTCTACGAGCACGACGGCGTCGACTTCCAGGGCATCGGCCGCGCGCTGCTCAAGGACATCGTCAGCCGCAGCGCCGCCCAGGGCGCCTCGACGATCACCGAGCAGTTCGTCAAAGACGCGCTCGCCGCCCAGGAAAGCCGCACCGTCTTCCAGAAGTTCCGCGAGGCGGTGCTCGCCTACCGCCTCGAGCAGCGCTGGAGCAAGGACAAGATCCTCACCGAGTATCTGAACACGATCTACTTCGGCGAGGGCGCCTACGGCATCGAGGCGGCGGCGCGGACCTTCTTCGGCGACGCCCACCCGGACTGCGGGACCGAGACCGAGCCCTGCGCTGCCGTGCTCGAGCCCTGGGAGGCGGCGATGCTGGCAGGCGTGATCGCCTCCCCCTCGGCGTACGACCCCAAGCTCTTCCCCGAAAACGCCCTGGCGCGGCGCAACCTGGTGCTGGAAAAGATGTACGAGCAGGGCTACATCACCGAAGAGCAGTTCGCGGAAGGGACCCAGCACGCGCCGCCGGCGCCCGACGCCGTCGAGCCGCCGACCCTCGACTCCGAAGCCCCCTACTTCACCTCCTGGCTGCGCCAGCAGCTGGTCGATCGCTACGGCGCCGCCAAGACCTTCTTCGGCGGTCTCAAAGTCAAGACGACGCTCGACCTCGACCTCCAGCACGCGGCCGAAGAAACGGTTTCGAGCTACCTGGGCGAACTGGGGCCGACGGCCTCGCTGGTCGTGATCGACAACCGCAACGCCGGCATCAAGGCGATGGTCGGCGGTCCGGACTTCGAGGAGGCCCCGTTCAACCTCGCGACGCTGGGCCACCGCCAGCCCGGATCCTCGATCAAGCCGATCATCCTCGCCACCGCCCTGCAGCAGGGCATCTCGCCGGAAACCGTCTACGAATCGGCGCCGCAGGTCTTCACCTTCGGCAAGAAGGACAACGAATATTTCGAGGTCAAGAACTACGGCGACAGCTACCTCGGCTCCGCCTCGCTGGCGACCGCCACGACCTACTCCGACAACTCGGTCTACGCCCAGGTCGGGCTGGAAAGCATCAAGGGCGGCCCCCGGGCGATCGCCCGGACCGCCCACCGGCTCGGCGCCCAGACCCATCTCTCGACCAACCCCGCGATGGTGCTCGGCGGGCTCAAAGAAGGCGTGACGCCGCTCGAGTGGACCTACGTCTTCTCGACGATCGCCAACGACGGCGATCGGGTCAGCGGTACCCTCGCTCCCGAGCCGGGCCGCACCCCGATCGCCTTCACCGAAGTCACCGACCAGGACGGCGACCTGATCAAGGGCGGCGACAACGACTCGCTCCACAAACAGGTCCTGCCGGAGGACGTCGCCCAGGAAGCCAAGTCGATCCTGCGCAGCGTGGTCACCAGCGGCACCGGCGTCCGCGCCGACATCGGCGACGAAAGCCAATGGGGCAAGACCGGGACCACCGACGACAACGGCGACGCCTGGTTCTGCGGCGCCACCGACGAGGTCACCGCGTGCGTCTGGGTCGGCTACGCCGACACGGTGACGTCGATGCTGACCGAGTTCTCCGGCGGGCCGGTCGACGGCGGCACCTTCCCGGCACTGATCTGGGCCTCGGTGATCTCCGCCTGGGAGGAGATCCAGGCCGAAAACGCCGTCGCGAAGGAGAGCGAAGAGGAGTCGGAGGACGGCGAGAGCTCGAGCTCCGGCGAAGACGACTCCTACGTCGCCCCAGAAGAAAGCTACGAAGCGACGCCCGAACCCGAAGGCCTCGAATCCGAACCGCAGGCCGAACCGGAACCCGAAGCGGCCCCCGAAGAAGCAGCCCCTGAAGCGGCTCCGGAATCCGCCCCCGAAACCGGCGGGGGCCTCGGGGCGCCGGGCTAGCGCCGGCCCGTCGGTCTTGGCCGCGAGACGTGCGGGCTGCCGGCGAGAGAGAAGCGCCAGGGGCGGTCAACGGCTTTCGTGATCCCCACCCGGGGACTCGCGACGATCTCGCCGCGCCAGCCCGGTTCCCGCGGCAGTAGACGGAAGGGGTCCGCGGTGAGGTCCGTGCCGTTGTCGGCAAGGGTGATCCCGAGCGCCTCGGTCAGCTTGCCGGGTCCCGAGCAGAGGTCGGCGTCCGGCCGCTCGCCGCGCCGGATTCGCATCTCGTCAAGGCCGTCGGTCGGCTCCAGTGCCCGGAAGAGCACCGCCGCGGCCTCGCCCTCGGGTTCGGCGACCGCGTTGAGCAAGCTGTGGATCCCGTAGGAGAGGTAGACGTAGGCGCGGCCGGGGGGACCGAAGAGGACCTCGGTGCGCTTGGTCAGCCCGACGTAGGCGTGGCAGGCGGGGTCGTCGCGCTCGTAGCTCTCGGTCTCGACGACGACGCCGCCGCGGCCCTCGTAGAAGAGGCGGCAGCCGACCAGGTCGCGAGCGACCTCGTGCACGGAGCGCGCGAAGAACTCGACGCCGAGCCGCTGCGCCGCCGGCGCGCTCACGAGCGGCCGGCGGCCGCCCTCGACTCGACCGCCGCCAGGGTCTGGTGGGCCTGCTCGATCTGGGCGGCCAGCGCCTCGGAGCCGGTCCCGCCCTCGATCCGCTTCGACTCGAGCCAGCTCTCGCGCCGGAGGACCTCGTAGAAGTCGTCGCCCAGGTGCTCGGAGCGTCCGCGCAGATCCTCGGCGGTCAGCTCCGAGAGCGGCACGCCACGCTCGACCGCGTCGCGGACCAGCCCGCCGACGATCCCGTGCGCCTCGCGGAACGGGACCCCCTTGCGGACGAGCAGGTCAGCGACCTCGGTGGCGGCGAGCATCTCGTCGCCGGAGGCCTCTGCCAGTCGCTCGCGGTCGAACACGATGCCGGCGAGAATGCCCTCGGTCGCGTCGAGGCAGGCCTCGACCGTGTCGATCGCGTCGAAGAGCGGCTCCTTGTCCTCCTGCATGTCCTTGCCGTAGGTGAGCGGCAGCGCGTGCATCGCGCCGAGCAGCGTCATGTAGCTGGCGGCGACTCGAGGGCTCTTGGCGCGCAGCAGCTCGGCCGAGTCGGGGTTCTTCTTCTGCGGCATGATCGAGGAGCCCGAGGAGAAGGACTCGTCGAGCTCGCAGAAACCGAACTCGCTGCTCGACCAGATCACCAGCTCCGAGCCGAGCCGCGAGAGGTGCATCGAGCAGATCGCGGCGGCGTTCAGATAGTCGAGGACGAAGTCGCGGTTGGAGGCGCCGTCGATCGAGTTGCGGCTGACGTGCTCGAAGCCGAGGTCGTCGGCGACGGCGCGGCGGTCGATCTCCCAGTTGACCCCGGCCAGGGCGCCGGAGCCGAGCGGCATAACCGAGGCGCTGTCGAGGGCGAAGCCGAAGCGCGGCACGTCGCGGGCCAGCATCCAGAAGTAGGCGAGCAGGTGGTGGCCTAGGTAGACCGGTTGGGCGCGCTGCAGATGGGTGTAGCCGGGCATCGGCCAGTCGCGGTGGCGCTCGGCCAGCTCCAGCAGCCGGCGCATCGCCGCGCAGGCCAGCTCGATCGCCCTCAGCGAGTGTGCCTGGACGACCATCGCGACGTCGGTGGCGACCTGGTCGTTGCGCGAGCGGCCGGTGTGGAGCTTGCCGGCCAGCGGCCCGAGCTCCTCGCCGAGCAGCCGCTCGACCGCCATGTGGATGTCCTCGTCGGCGTCCTCGAACTCGAAGCCGTGGCCGCCGATCCGTTCGCGCACCCGGTCGAGGCCGTCGCAGATCCGCTCCAGCTCGTCCTCGTCGAGGACGCCGAGCTGACAGAGGCCGCGGGCATGCGCCTTGGACTGGTCGATGTCGTAGGGCGCCAGCTGCCAGTCGAAGGGCAGCGAGCGGTTGAGCCGCCAGAAGCGTGGGTCGGGGTCTTTGCGGAAACGCGACATCAGCGGAGTTCGGTCAGCGAAGCGATTGGGCGAGAGCCTCGCATACACGGCTGACCTGCGACTCGGTCATCGTCGTGAAGAAGGGCAGCGCCAGCGAGCGCGCCGAGGCGGCTTCGGCGACGGGGAACTGGCCCTCGCGGTAGCCGAGGTCGCGCAAGTGCGGGAAGAGGTGGATGCAGGGCAGGTAGGCCTTGCTGGCGACGCCGCGATCGCCGAGGCGGGCGATCGTCGCGTCGCGGTCGGCCTCCTCGGGCAGTTCGACGACGTAGACGAACCAGCTCCGCCGCTCCTGGCCGCGGCCCGGACCCGGCAGGCGCAGGCCCTCGATCTCGGCCAGGCCCCGCGCGTAGAGAGCGGCGACCGCCTCGCGCCGCGCCAGCATCGCGTCGAGCTTCTCGAGCTGGGCGACGCCGAGCGCCGCGGCGAGGTCGGAGAGCCGGTAGTTGAAGCCGAGCCCGCCGTGGTCGAGCCAGCCCATGTCGGCGGCGCGACCCTGGTTGCGCTCGGAGCGCAGCCGCCCGGCGGTCGTGCCGTCGGCAGGCACGATCATCCCCCCCTCCCCCGTGGTCAGCTGCTTGTTCGCGTAGAAGGCGAAGGTGGCGAGGTTCCCGCGGGCGCCCACC
>DASWMG010000328.1:0-2386 GCA_036399875.1 Solirubrobacterales bacterium | reverse complement strand
TCGCGCTCGCGGCACGCGGCCGCCTTCCGAGCCTGCTCAGAGGGTGCGTGAGCTTTGGGTGCCATATACGCCCTTAAGCTCATTCACCGGTCGGTTCGCCCCCTGCGTGGCCATCTCTCGTAGGCGTTGCTAGGCTCGGCCGACGATGGCAGCCGACACGATTTCCTTTGCCCGCGGGGCGCCGAGCGCCGACATCCTGCCCAAGGACGCGGTGCGGCAGGCGGCCGCGGCGGCGCTCTCGGAGGACTGGCAGAAGGCGCTCTCCTATGGGACGGGCGTTGGCCATCCGGGCCTCTGCGAGTGGGTCGCCGAGCGGCACGGCGGTCTCGACGCCGGCCAGGTGATGATCGCCAACGGCTCGCTCGAGGCCGGCTGGATGCTCTTCGACCACCTGCTTGAGGCCGGCGACCGGGTGATCGTCGAGCAGCCGACCTACGACCGCACGCTCTTGATGCTGCAGCGGCTCGGGGTCGAGCTGGTGCCCGTGGCGCTGGAGGCGGACGGCATCGACGTCGGCGCGGTCGAGTCGGCGCTCGCCGACGGTCCGGTCAAGCTCGCCCACGTCATCCCCAACTTCCACAACCCGGCCGGCTGCACGCTCTCCGCGGAGAAGCGGGTGCGGCTGGTCGAGCTGGCAGCCGAGCACGGCTTCTGGATTTTCGAGGACGACCCCTACCGCGAGCTGCCCTTCGAGGGGGAGTCGCTGGAGACGATGCTCTCGCTCGACAAGGCGGGCCGCGTCGTCCACGCCTCGTCCTTCTCGAAGACCGTCAGCCCCGGCGTCCGGGTCGGCTACCTGGCTGGGCCGGCGGAGGAGATCGCCAAGCTCTCCAAGCGCGCCAACGAGACCTACATCTCGCCCAACATGCTGGCCGAGGCGGTCGTGCTGGAGCTCTGCCGCTCCGGCGGCCTCGACGCCAACATCGAGTTCGTGCGCGGCGCCCTGCGCGACCGGCGCGACGCGCTCGTCGAGGCGCTGCGCGACCAGCTGCCCGAGGCCGAGTTCGTCGTGCCGGCCGGCGGCTACTTCCTCTGGCTCGATCTCGCCGCGGGCACCGACACGCAGGCGCTCCTGGTCGAGGCGAAGGCCGAGGGCGTCGCCTTCGTCGCCGGCCCCGACTTCATGATCGACGGCGGCGAGAACAGCCTGCGGCTGTCGTTCGCGAGCGTCCCGCCCGACCGAATCTCCGAGGGCGTTTCGCGCATCGCTCGCTCCTTGGAGCGAGTGCGGGCCGGCTCGCCGGCGTAAGGCCGGTCCCGGTAGGGCTGGAACGTCTTGTACTTTTTCCGCGACCCCGCTCGCGGACAGCCACCGACTGTCTTCGGAAAAAGTTAAGTGGAAGCCCTGCCGGGACCGGCCTTCACCGCCCGTACCGGTCCGACGAGAGCACCAGCTGCTCGGGGATCGCCGCGCGCGGTGGCGGCGCCGGGTCGGCGCGCACCGAGACGGTCTCGGCGACGCTGCGGGAGACGTGGTGGGAGCCGTCGGTCGAGGCGATCGTGACGCCGTCGTCGTCCGAGGTCTCGACCTTGCCCGCCAGGCCGGGGTACAGGCCGGCGTCCTTTAGGTAGTGCAGCAGCTCCTCGGCCTCGTTCTCGAAGCGCAGGACGACGACGTCGGCGCCGACCTCGACGTCGGCCAGCAGCGAGCCCTGCTCGCGGATGCCCTCGACGATCGGGTGCCCGTGCGGGCAGGTCGTCGCGTCGCCGATCGCCGCCCGCATCCGCTCCTCCAGCACCGGCGACATCGCGTGCTCGATCCGCTCCGCCTCCTCGTGCACCTCGTCCCAGGGGATGCCGAGCACGTCGGTCAGGAAGCGCTCGATCATGCGGTGGCGGCGGACGATGTAGCTGGCGTGCTCGCGCCCGGACTCGGTGAAGGCGAGCGACTTGTCGGCGTTGCGCTCGACGTAGCCGTCGTCGACGAGGCGACCGATCATCTCGTGGACGGTGGGGGGCGAGAGCTGCATCGCGCGGGCGATGTTGGCGCCGGTCATCGGCAGCCCGGCCTCCTCCAGCCAGAACATGATCTCCAGGTACTCCTGCTCGGCGACGGTCGCGCTCTCCTGCGACAAGCGGCTCTCCTCTCAGCGGACGGGGACCAGGCCGATACTAGAGATCGACGGACCGCCGCTCAGCGTTCGACGAGGCTGCTGACCACGGCCTCGTAGAAGCCATCGCCCATCGCTCCCTCGGTGACCGTGACGTTGTCCCAGTTGGGGAGCGAGGCGCGCAGGCCGGCGTCGTGCTCGGGGCCGTTGGCGACGACGAAGAAGCGACCAACCGCCGCCGCCACCTCCAAGTCCTCGATCGAGTCGCCGACGGCGATGCACTCGGCCGGGTCGTAGCCCCGGGCGCGCGCGTGGCCGGCGACGGCCGCCGCCTT
>DASWMG010000327.1:0-2309 GCA_036399875.1 Solirubrobacterales bacterium | reverse complement strand
AGGTGACCGAGGCCTCGACGAACGGCGATGCGACGCCGACCTCGCCCGCGTCGAGCGACGGAGGGCAGCAGTCGTGAAGGTCGCCTACTGGCCGGGGTGCGTCTCGCGCGGCTTCACGCCGGAGCTGCACGGCTCGATGGCGCTGGTCGCCGAGCGGCTCGGCATCGAGCTGCTCGAACTCGATCGCGCCAACTGCTGCGGCGCCGGCGTGATCGCCGAGCACAACCAGGAGCTGGCCGACACGCTCAACGCGCGCACCTTCGCCCTCGCCCAGCAGACCGGGCTCTCGATGATGAACATCTGCTCGACCTGCCAGGGAGCGCAGTCGGAGTGCCAGCAGCGGCTCGACGCGGACTCGGCGTACCGCGCGCACATCAACGAGGTGCTGAGCGGCCAGGGCCTCTCCTACGAGAAGGGGAAGGACGGCTTTACCAACAAGAACTTCCTCTGGCTGCTGGTCGAGGACTACGGCCTCGATCGGCTCGCCGACAAGGTCGCGCGGCCGCTCGAGGGCCTGCGGGTCGGCCCCTTCTACGGCTGCTACATCGTCCGGCCCAAGGACCGGCTCGGCTACGACGAGCACCCCGAACGCGACCTCTACCTGGAGCAGCTGATCGAAGCGCTGGGCGGCGAGGTCGTCGAGTACGACGGCGCCCGCAAGTGCTGCGGTTTCCCGGTGGTGACGATGAACCGCGAGACGTCGCTGCGGCAGGCCGGCACCCATGTCGGCGACGCGCTCGACGCCGGCGCCGACTGCCTCGTCACCCCCTGCCCGCTCTGCCACCTCAACCTCGACATGCAGCAGCCCGAGGCGGCGAAAGTCGTCAACCGCGAGCTCGGCCTCGCGGTGCTGCACCTGCCGCAGCTGGTCGGCCTCGCCCTCGGCTTCGAGCCCAAGCAGCTCGGCATGGGCAAGCACGTCGCCCCGACCAAGTGGGTCGAGGAGCGGCTGACGGTCGCGGCGGGCGCGTAGCCCGGCGGCGGTGGAAGCCGCCGAGACGATTCTCGCGAGCCGGCTCCGCTTCCAGGAGCGGGCCTGCGAGCGGCTCGGCTCGCGGCTCTACGCGAATCTCTGCGGCCGGGCTGCCGCCGACGTCGAAGCCGAAGGCCCGAGCTGGGAGGTACTGCGTGGGCACGAGGGCGATCCGGCTGAGTCGGCCCTCCCGCTGCGGCTGCTCGGCGCCGTCAACCGGCTGGTGCTCGAAGGGCGGGCGCCGGCGCTCGCGGCGCACTATCCGGACGGCGCCGACGCTGAGGCGACGTGGCGGGCGTTCGCCGACACGCTCACGGGCAACGTCGAGACGCTGCGCGAGCTGGTCGAGCTGCCGGTCCAGACGAACGAGGTCGGCCGCTGCGCGGCGCTCCTGCCCGGCTTCCTGAGCGTCGCGGCCTCGACCGGGCTGCCGCTGCGCCTGCTCGAGGTCGGCGCCAGCGCCGGGCTCAACCTGCGCTGGGACCGCTACGCCTACCGAGCCGAGGACTTCGCGTGGGGGCCGGTCGACTCGCCGGTTCGGATCGACTTCGAGCTGCGCGGCGACTGGCCGGCCGACCCACCGGAGCGGATCGAGGTCGTGTCGCGACGGGGCTGCGACGCGGCGCCGGTCGACCCGACCACGCCCGAGGGCGCGCTGACGCTGCTCTCATATGTGTGGCCTGACCAGCGGGAGCGAGTCGAGCGGTTACGCGCGGCGCTCGACTTCGCCGCGAGCGTGCCGATCGAGGTCGAACGCGAGAACGCCGCTGCCTGGCTCGAGCGCGAGCTCACCGAGCGGGCCCCCGCCCAGGCGACGGTCGTCTTCCATTCACTCGTCTCCCAATACCTGGACGACCAGGAAGCCGCCGCCTTCCACAACCTCCTGCGCGACGCGGCGTCGCGCGCCACCGCGGACGCGCCGCTCGCGTGGCTCCGCATGGAGCCCGCGGGCGACTGGACCGAGGTGCGGCTCTCCACCTGGCCAGGCGGCGAGAGCCGCGTGCTCGCCCGGGCCGGCTATCACGGCTCGCCGGTCGAACCGATCGTCCGCAGCTTCTAGCGCGTCAGAAAAGTTGAGGTTCTACTCGATAGAGTTCGCCCTGGTGAGCCGGGAAGCCTGGTCGGCAACGCAAGTCGCCGACCCCTGAAAGGCCCCGATTGGACGCAGCGGAGACCCTCACCGACCTCTTCCTCGTCCTCCTCGCCGCGAAGCTCGGCGACGAGGTCTTCAAGCGGATCGGCCAGCCGGCGATCGTCGGCGAGATACTCGCCGGTGTGGTGGTCGGCCCCTCGCTGCTGGGGCTGGTCGAGCCCGGCGAGGTGCTCGAGGTGTTCG
>DASWMG010000326.1:0-2875 GCA_036399875.1 Solirubrobacterales bacterium | reverse complement strand
GCGGGCGGTTGAGATCGTTGAGGCGAACGCTCAAAGCTGATCCTGGATCGCTCCGCCGCCGTCCCGGCGCTGTCGCTTGACGCGCGGGCGGGGGCTCATGCAGATTGAACTTTGAAAGTTCAATCTGCAAGCTGATCGGCGTTGTAGCCGGTTGGCTGCTATAGTGCCGAGAGGGGCCTTTTCATGCAGGCGGCGACGTTCTGGAGAACGGTGACCATGGACCATGCCGATCTGCTCGAGCGGACGCTCCAGATCCTCGCGGACGCTGGCGCCCGTTACTGTGTGATCGGCGGTCAGGCGGTCAACGCTTACGCTGAGCCGGTCGTGAGCCTCGATCTCGATCTCGCGCTTGCCCCGGGCGAGATCGAGCGCCTCGGGGCGCTGCTTGGGCCGCCGATCCGGACGGAGCGCTTCGAGCACTCGGTGAACCTGTCCGCTCCCGGGTCGGACTTGAGGATCCAACTGCAGGTCGATCCCCGCTACCAGGAGTTCCCCGCCCGAGCCGAGGTGCGCGAGGTCCTCGGTCATCGCCTGCCGGTGGCGAGGCTGGAGGACGTCCTGCGCGGCAAGGTCTGGGCAGCCAGTGACCCCAGCCGGCGGGCCAGCAAGCGGCAGAAGGACCTGGCTGACATCGCCCGGCTCCTCGAGGAGCACTCCGAGTTGCGCGAGCTGGTGCCGCAGTCGATCCTTGAGAGGCTGATCGAGTAGTCAATCATTGCCGAGGACCGCCAGCGCCTCGAGCTCCTCCACCGCCAGCCGCGCTGAATCTTCGATCGCCATCTGAGCGGCAATGCGGCGGGCTCCTTCGCGGTAGGCCGGCGTGTCGAGCACGGAGCGAAGGGCCGCTCGGATCGCGGCCGGTCTGGATTTCGCCCGCAGGCGCACGCCCGCACCGCGCCAGACCACCCGCGCGGCGTTGTCGTGCTGGTCGCGGCCCATCGGCAGGCACACCAGCGGCACGCCGTGAGCGAGTGCCGCGACCACCGTGCCGTGACCGGCGTGGGTGATCACCGCGGCGGCCTCGGGGAAGACGTTGACGTGCGGCACGTACTGGCGGACGGCCACGTTGGCCGGGGCGTGGAACGTCCCGGGATCGAGGGAGTAGCCCACGGTCACCAGAGCTCGTACAGGCATGCCTCCCACCGCTTCAATAATGTTTTCGATCACGCGGCGCTGATCCTGGTAGGTCGTGCTCAGGCTCACCACGACGAGCGGGTCGGGGTGGTCCGCCGGCCACGGCGAGCGCCAGGGCTCGGTCCAGGCGGAGTCGTCGAGCTGCGCTCCCACGTAGCGGACGTTGGGCGGCAGCCCTGAGGACGGCAGGTCGAAGGCCTGGCTGGTCAGCACCAGCGCGCGGTCGAGGCGGTAGATGGCGTCGAAGAGGCGGGCGAGCGGCGGCAGGCCGAGGCGCGCGCGGACCTCGTTGAAGCCGCGCAGCCCGCGGTCGAAGAGCCGTCCGTAGATGGCCGTCATCAGGGCGTCGCGCAGGCGGCCGAGCGGCCCCGTGGCCGGCAGCGAGCCGGCACCGACGACGGGCACGCCGGGGGCGGGCAACGTATAGATCTGGTGGAACAGGGCGGCCGCGGGGACGCCCGCGCGCTCGGCGGCGGCGAGCGGTCCGAGGAGCAGGTAGTCGGTCGCCATCGCGTCGGCCGGCCGGCGCTCCAGCTCCTCCAGGGTGTCCTCGGCGAAGGCGAGCGCGGGCCCCACGCTCACCCGGTCGCGCACGAGGGCCAGCATGCCGAGCGGCGTGTGCGCCTCCCAGTCCCTGAGCAGGTCGCGCTCGCGCTCGCGCGAGTCGTGCTCGGGCGCGCGGCGGTAGGGCACGAACGCGCAGCCCGCGGCCTCGACGCGGGCGCGCAGCACCTGCGGCGCGATCGCCCGCACCTCGTGGCCGCGCTCGACCAGCCGGCGCGCCACGGCGAGCTGGGGGGGAACGCTGCCGCCGCCGTCCCAGAGGACGAAGAGGAACCGCCTGCTCATCAGGGGATCGCTCCGCAGTCCGTCCAGATCTCCTCGACGCATTCGACCAGCCGGTCGATGTCGCCTTGGGTGTGCGTGGCCATGAGGCTGATCCGCAGCCGCTGCTCGTCGCGCGGCACCGCCGGGTACTCCACGGAATTGAGGAAGATCCCGGCCTCGTGGAAGCGCGCCGCGGCCCGCCGCACGTCCAGGGCGCGCGGCGCCCGCAGCGTGAGGATGGCGGCCGCGGGCCGCACCGGCAGGCCGATGCGCTCCAGGGCCGCGGCGGCGTAGCGCACGTTCTCGTGCAGGCGGGCGATGCGCTCGGGCTCGCGCTCCAGCACGTCGAGGCCGGCGAGCACGGCGGCCACCACGACCGGCGGCAGCGACGCCGAGAACATGTAGGAGCGGGCGAAGAACCGCAGGTACTCGGCCAAGGGCCGCGACGCCGACACGAAGCCGCCGGCCACGCCGAACGCCTTGCTGAACGTCCCCATGGTGAGGTCGACCTGCCCCTCGACGCCGAAGTGCGACGCGGTGCCGCTGCCGCCCGCGCCGAGCACGCCGGTGCCGTGCGCGTCGTCGAGCACCAGGAGCGCGCCGTGCCGCCGGCAGAGCGGCGCGATGCGGTCGAGCGGCGCGAGATCGCCGTCCATGGAGTAGACCCCTTCGACGCCGACGAACGTGTCGCCGCTCCCGGCCGCGCTCAAGGCCGCCAGGGCGGCGGCGAGGGCCTCGACGTCGTTGTGCCGGAAGGTCACGGGCCGCATGCCGGCCATCTTGAGGCCGTCCACGAAGGAGGCGTGGCTGTACTCGTCGCAGATCACCGTGTCCTGGCGCGGATCGGCCAGCGCCGTGACCAGCCCCACGTTGGCGCCGTAGCCGCTGGCGAACAGCACGGCGGCCTCGGCGT
>DASWMG010000325.1:0-3839 GCA_036399875.1 Solirubrobacterales bacterium | reverse complement strand
GCTTGTGCAGGTAGCCGATCTCACGCACGAAGTCCGATTTTTTGGCGCCGTGGGCAGCGGTGCGGACGATCAGCCCACCCGGCCCTTTGTAGGTGCGGGCGACCATCTTGCGCAGCCGGTCGCGCTCGGAGTCCGAGAGGCGGCGGCTGACGCCGACGCCCTCGCCACGGTGGTCGTAGACCAGGTAGCGACCGGCGATCGAGACGCTCATCGAGAGCCGCGCGCCCTTCGACTTGATCGGGTCCTTGACGACCTGGACCAGGATCTCCTGGCCCGGTTTGAGCAGCTCGGTGATTCGCGGGCCCTTGCCCTGGCCGCGCTTTGGCGCCTGCTCGCCGTTCGGCATGACGATCTCGTCGACGTGCAGGAAACCGTTGCGCTCGAGGCCGATGTCGACGAAGGCGGCCTCCATGCCGGCCAGGACGTTGTCGACCTTGCCCTTGTAAATGTTGCCGACGATCGAACGCCGGTTGCGCCGCTCGATGTAGAGCTCGGCGACGTCTCGTTTGCCGCCTTTGGTCTTCGACTCGAGGACGGCGACACGGGTCTCGCCGCGATCGGCGGACACCAGGATGGTTTTTTTCATTCTCTTAGCTCAGTTCAGGTAGGTACGCATCGCCCGGGCTCTTTCAAGCTGTCACCAGGCGAACCTGCCCTCCTGGCCGAGGCGCGCTTGCATGTGGATGCTCTGCAGGACTCCCAGCGCCAGGAAGGTCGCCAGCACTGACGACCCGCCGTAGCTGAGCAACGGCAGGGGAATCCCGGTGATCGGCATGATCCCGAGATTCATCCCCACGTTGACGAAGACCTGGAAGATCAGCATGGCGGCGATGCCGCCCGCGACCAGGGTCCCGTAGGAGTTCTTTGAGAGCGTCATGATCCGCAGCGCCCGCCAGATAAGCAGGGCGTAAAGGGATAGGACTAGGGCGGCTCCGGTGAACCCGTAGCGCTCGCCGATCACCGCGAAGATGAAGTCGGTGTGGCGCTCGGGAACGAAGTCGAGCCGCGTCTGGGTGGCCCTGTCGCCTCGTCCGGTCCACTCGCCGGAGCCGATCGCGATCTTGGCCTGGTTCTGCTGGTACCCCGCGTCGCTGGGATCCCCGCTCGGGTCCAGGAAGGAGGTGAGCCTCTCTTGCTGGTAGCCCTTGAGGATCGGCACCCCGACTGCGGGGGCGAGCACGAGGACGATCGCGACGAGCGCCGCGATCGCACCGCCGATGAGGGCCAGGTGCGTCCAGCGGACGCCCCCGACGTACATGACGGCAAGGGTGACGACCCCGAACACCAGGGAGGTGCCGAGATCCGGTTGAAGGAAGACGAGCGCAGCTGGAGCAAGGCCGAGGCACAGGTACCGCACCGTACGCTGTCGGCCGGAGCCTCGCCGGGCGCCGTCGATGACGAAGCCCGCCAGCGCCAGGATCAGCAGGAGCTTGCCGAGCTCCGAAGGCTGGAAGCTGAAGAAGGGAAGGTCGAAGGCGCGGCGCGAGCCGCGGGCGGCGAAGCCGAAGACGAAGACGAGCGAGATGCTGACACAGAGGAAGGTGTAGATGCCGACCCGCAGCTCGCGGAAGCGCGAGTAGTCGACCCGGGCCAGCCCGTACATCCCGATCAGCCCAACCGCCACGTAGATCAGCTGGCGGTCGGAGAAGTAGCCCGGCTCGCCCGGCACGTCGCCGCGCGTCGCCTCGCTCAGGACGAAGACGCTGAAGACGGCGAGCGCCAGCGAGGCAAGGAAGAGTGTGCCGTCCATGTAGGGAAGGCCGAGCCGCTCGGCGATGCTGGGCCGGGCGGTGAACGCCTCGGGGCGGGCCTGTCTGGCGCGGGTCGCGTACATGCTCATTCGATCACGGTCGCGCCGCCTTCGACGTCCTTGGCGGCTTTGTCGAAGTACTCCGAGAGGATTTCGAGAGCCGCTGGTGCGGCCGTTTCGGCACCGAAGCCCCCTTCCTCGAAGGTGACGGCGACGGCGATCTCCGGGTCGGGATATGGCGCGAGCACCACATACCATGACTGATCGCCGTACGGGGGGCGCTCAGCGGTGCCCGTCTTGCCGGCCACCGGAATCGGGAAGCCGCCGAAGACGTCGTAGGAGGTGCCGCCCGGCGCCTGCGCCGCGTCGTGCAGACCGGCGAGGATCGTTTCTCGCCATTCGGGGTCGATCTCGACCTGGCGCGCCGGCTTCGGCTCGATTTCGCGCAGGACTCGACCAGCCGCGTCCTCGACCCGCAGGCCGACGTGGGGCGTCGGCACCGTGCCGCCGTTGGCGATCGTCGCGTAGGCGACTGCCATCTGCAACGGGTCGGCCTGCAGATCGCCCTGACCCACCGCCAGGTTGACATTGTCACCGGCTGACCAGGGCCGTTCGGTCAGGCCTTCGCGGTAGAGCTCGTTGCGCCAGGCGGGAGTGGGCAACAAGCCGGGCTGCTCGCCCGGCAGGTCGATCCCCGTCGTGCGACCGATCCCGAGCCGGTGTGCCCACCTCTGCAGGGCCGGGGTTTCGTTCATGCGGTCGCCGAGCGTGTAGTAGAAGACGTCTGAGGAGACCTGCAAGGCGTACTGCATCGCGATCGACCCGTGGGCCACGCCACCGGCGTTTTCGAAGGTGATCCCACCCAGCGTGAAGGCGCCGTCGTCGTTGATGACTTCAGTCGTGGTGACGTTACCGCTGGCGAGCGCCGCGACCGAGGTGATCGGCTTGAAGGTCGAGCCGGTCGGGTACGCGCCGGCGATCGCGCGGTTGGTCAGCGGCGAGCTGATCGGGTCGCGAAACAGTTCGTCGACCTGCCTCTGGGTGGGTTCGGTGAGAACCGCCGGGTCGAAGGTCGGGCTCGATCCCATCGCCAGGATCGAGCCGTCGCGCACGTCCATCGCCACATAGCCGCCGCGCAGGCCGGTTCCGAGGAGCGCCCCTTCGCCCGCTTCCTGGAGGTCGGCGTCGATCGTCAGGCGCAGGTTGTCGCCGGGCGTGGGCTCGACCTCCTTCAGCTGACCGCCCGGCGTCGGACGGCCCAGCGAATCGACCTGGATCACGGTCGCCCCGGGGCGCCCGCGCAGCATCCCGTCGTACTGGTACTCGACCCCGTCCTTGCCGACCATGTCGGCAGGCTGGAGCCCTCGATAGCGGTCTTCTTTCAGCTGGTCTTCGGAAACCTCGCCGACGTAGCCGAAGAGGTGGGCGGCGAGGGTTTCGTGAGGGTAGTCGCGGACGAAGACCGGCCGTACCTCGACCCCCGGGAAGCGATCCTGGTTCTCCTGCAGGTAGTAGACGAGGTAGCGGCCGACGTCACTGCGCAGCGTGATCGAGGTCGCCGGCGCTTCGGCGAGCTCTTCCCGCATCGTGCGGCGAATCCGCCGCAGGCTCATCCCGGCGAGCTCGCCCAGCCGCTTCAGCTCGGCGCGCCGCTCGGCATCGTCGGCGGGAAGTTTGCGCGGATTCACCTGCAGGGCGAGGCTGGTGCGGTTGTCGACCAGCACCTTGCCCTCGCGATCGAGGATCTCCCCGCGCGGCGCCGCCTTGCGGTACTCACGGGTGCGGTTGTTGTTGGCCTCGGCCAGATATTTCTCTCCGTTGACGACCTCCAGCGTCCAGAGGCGGAAGAAGAGGACCGCGAAGAGGACCAAGGCGACGCCGCCGAAGGCGGCGATCCGCAGGGCCAGTCGGCCGCTGACCGGGCCGTTCTCGTCAGAGCGCAGCTGCATCCCTAGGCTCCGAACACCGCCGGTTGGCGCCGCCGCTTCACCCGCGGCTCCTCCACCAGGGCTGCCCGCAGCAGCTTGCAGAGGCCGATGTAGAGCGGCCAGCCGAGAAGGAAGGCGAAGGCCCCTTTCAGCAGGAGGTC
>DASWMG010000324.1:0-3697 GCA_036399875.1 Solirubrobacterales bacterium | reverse complement strand
GACGTTCCAGGCCGCCGAGCTGGCGGAGCTCTACGGACGCGGCACCGACTGGTGCCTGCAGGTCGCCCTCGACGCCGCGCAGGGTCTCGAAAGCGATCCGCAGTCGCTCGCCGACGCCGCCTTCTGGCTTTACCTACGTGGGGCGACCGACTTCGCCGGCGGCAGGCCCCTGCCCGTCTGACCAGGACCGCTAGTCGTCTGAATCGTCGGCCGAGTCGCCGCTGTCGGCGGCTTCGGTGGACTCGGCTGCGCCGGCGCGGCGGATGACGATGCGGTCGGCTTCGATCGCGACGGTGACCTCGCGTTTGCCGGCCCAGTGCTCGGCGTAGACGGGGTTGTCCTTGACCGCCGGGTCGAGCCAGAGGCCGTAGCCCTCGGTTTCGCCGTGGTCGAAGGTCGCCTCGAGGTCTTTGCGCCTGCCGCGACCGCCGCGCCGGCCGCGCCGCCGGCGGCGGCGCGGTTTCGGCGCCCCCTCGCCGTCGCCCTCGTCGGCCACGGCGTCGTCCTCGTCGTCCTTGCCCTCCGCGACGGTCTCCTGCTCTTCGGCTTCCTTTGCGGTGGCCGCCTCGACCTCGGCCTCGATCTCGTCGCGCAGATCGACCTCCTGCCCGTTGCCGTTCTCGTCGTCCGCGGTCAGGTCGTGCTGCTTGCGGAACTCACGCAGTTCGGAGGCCGAGACTTCGAGCTGGTGCGCGATCCAGGCATCGGTGCGGCCCTGGCGGACCCAGGCGCGAATCTGGTTCAGCTGCGGCTTCAGTGAGCGACGTGCCATCGGCGCGCGAGTCTATTCAACGAACGGACGGCTTCGCCGCGTCGCCTATGCCATCAAGAACGACAGGGCCTCGAACATCGCGACCACGACGACGATCACGGTCGCGGTCAGGCAGACGGCGAGGACGCTGAAGCGCACCTTGCCGTGGTGTTCCTTGCGGGTGATGCGGCGCTCGCGCGACCGGTTGGCGGCACGACGACGCAACTGCTCCCGCCGGCGGCGCTCGAGGGTGGTCTCCTGCTCGAAGGCAACCTCGAACTGGGAGATGCTCTGTCGCATTCTCATAACGAGTGGATGGTCCGGGTGACGTTCCGCGAGTGGCGGAGCCGACCTCCCGGCCGCTGCGGACCGTAGCAAAGCGACACGAGACCTTGCAACGGAAGTTCCTGTGAGGAATGCACGGAGTGGTCCGGTCAGGGCACGCAGGCGCCCCACAGACCCCGCCCAGCGCGGGCGGCGCGCAGCTCCAGTCGGCGCAGCAGCGGCGCGAAGCGGTCGTTGGGCGGGATCGTCAGCGTTCGTGCCAGGCCGAGGCGGACCAGCGCCGCGTTGACGAAGCGGGACCGGTCGGGCGCGTGGGCCTCCAGGGCGGGGTCGAGGTAGGCGTAGGCGAGCAGGCGGTCGTAGGGGTCGCGCCGCTCCTCGCCGAAGACGAGCCGCAGCCGCCGCCCCTCCAGCAGCCGGTGGGCGAAGCCGGACGCCTGGGGGCCGAAGCATTCGACCGGCGTGTCCGGCTTCACCGTCTCGGGCGTGTCGACGCCGATCAGCCGCACGTCCTCCTCGGTGCCCTCGATCCGCGCCTCGAAGGTGTCGCCGTCGACCACGCGGGTTACCAGGGCGGCGGCTTCGACCGGCCCGCCTTCGTCGTCCTCCGTCCCTTCCCAGGGCCGGAGCACGAGCAGCGCGACGACGACGAGCAGTACCGCGCTGCCGAGCCAGGACCGGGTCATCGAAGACCCCGAGATGCGTCGGCTAGAGGCCGCCTAGGGGATGCGGCGGACGTTGGAGACCAGCGTCTCCTTGATCTGGCCGATGATCTCCAGCGCCTCGTTCCACTCGCGCTGCCAGACGTTGCGGCCGAAGATGACGCCGCTGCCGCCGGCCTGCATCACGTCGCGGGTGTTGGTTAGGACGACTTCGTCGTCGACCTTGGAGCCGCCGGAGAGGACGACGAGCGCCCGCCCAGCCGACTCGACGCACTGGCGGATCGCCTCGGCCTGATCGACTTCCATCTCGTTGTAGGGGGCGGGGGCGTCCTTGTCCTTGCCTGGGTCGATCTTCGGCATGTTGAGCTTGACCACGTCGGCGCCCATCTCCATCGCCATCCGCGCCGCGTAGTCGATCGCGTAGAAGGAGTTGGCGCCGCCCTTGGCGTCGACGGCTTCGCCGCGCGGGTAGGACCAGACGACCAGCGGCATGCCGAAGCGGTCGCATTCTTCGCGCACCCGGCGGAGCTGGGCGAGGTCCTCGTCCTGGCGCGGCGAGCCGACGTAGAGCGTGTAGCCGATCGCGTCGGCGCCGAGCCGCACGCCGTCCTCGACGCTGGCGTTGCAGGTCGAGAAGGCCTTGGCGGAGGAGGGGATGTCGGTCTTGCCGTTGACCTTGAGGATCAGCGGCACCTGGCCGGCGTAGTCGGGGTAGTACTTGCTGGCCATGCCGATCTGGCAGGCGAGCGCCGAGTAGCCGCCCTCGACCGCGAGCCGGAACTGGTAGTCGGGGTCCTTGGAGGCCGGATTGGGGAAGAAGTCGCGGGGGCCGTGCTCGATGCCCTGGTCGATCGGCAGCAGCATCAGGGTGCCGTTGCCGGGGCCGAACTCGAACAGCAGCCTGCGCAGGCGGGCTCGTTTTCCTGGGGCCAGGTCGCTGAGAAGCGATTTCTGCTCGGTCAGGCTCTTCAACTCCACGCTGATTTCCTCCTAGAAGACGGGGTGTGCCCGCAGTATGCCACCGGCGTGAGGCCAGAAGCGGCCGTGACGGGCGCCCCGGGGGGTCGAGGCGGCCGTGACGCGGGGTTTATCCTCGGACGACTGTGAGCGCGCGCGAGCATCTGCCATGAGCGAGACCGAGCTCAGCGTCATCTGCAAGAACTGCGGCTCGGAAGTCAGCCCCTACGTCACCGAGTGCCCCTACTGCGGGGCGCGCCTGCGCAAGCGGGCGCCGAAGCTGGAGCGGCGCGGCGACGGGCTCGAGGCGAAGCCGAAGCGCGGCGCGCGCGGCGGCCTCTTCCGGGCGGCGCGGCGGCAGCGGCGCGACTCCGATCGGCCGCGACCAAACCGTCCCTACGCGACGCTCGCCGCGATCCTCGGCTCGGCGACGCTGCTGCTGCTCCAGGTCGCGAGCGGCGAGCCGCTCACCTTCTTCGGCGGCCTCTTCGTGCCGGTCGGGGACGACTGGTGGCGCGTATTCACGGCCCCCTTCGCCTACGCCGACGTCGGCTACCTCTTCGTCGTCTCCGTCGGCCTGGCGATCTTCGGCCTCGGCGTCGAGCGGCGGCTCGGCTCGGCCCTGACCGCGGTCCTGCTGCTCGCCTGCGGGGCGCTCGGCATGCTGGCGGCGGCCGCGATCGCCGACGCGCGCGGCGACTTCGACGTGGTCGCCGGCGGCAACGGGATGGCGCTGGGCGCGCTTGCGGCCTGGCTGGCGCTGCGGCGGGCGGAAGCGCGCAACGTCGTCGACCGGGACTTCGACGCGATCGGGGTCGCGGTCTGCGCCGCGGTCCTGCTGGCGCTGCCGATCTTCGAGTCGACCGCCGACGTCTTCGCCGGCCTCGTCGGCGGAGCGGTCGGCGGCCTGGCCGGGCTCGCCACGGCGTCGTCGCGATCTGCTGGTTAGTTGATCGCGTGCCTTCGTCTTCTTAATCAGAATAAAATTCTTGACCGCCTTTTCAATCGGTGTTATGACTATTGCTGCCGGCGTTGTCTGCCG
>DASWMG010000323.1:0-4476 GCA_036399875.1 Solirubrobacterales bacterium | reverse complement strand
CCCGATGCTGACGGTGACCGGGACGCCGACGGGGCGACGCTCGCGCACCGCGCAGCGAAGGCGCTCGGCGATCTCAAGCGCGTCTGCCTCGGTCGCCCCGGGGAGGACGACCAGGATCTCCTCGCCGCCGACCCGGTAGATCGAGTCGCCGGCCCGCAGGGTGGCCCGCATCGTGTAGGCGACGTCCTGCAGGACCGCATCGCCGGCGGCGTGGCCGAGTTGGTCGTTGACCCGCTTGAAGTGGTCGAGGTCGCAGAGCAGAAGGGCGTGCGAGAGGCCCTCGTCGCTGCTGCTCGGCTGGCCGTCGAGCTCGGCCAGCCGCTGCTCCAGCGCGCTGCGGTTGCAGAGGCCGGTCAGCGGATCGACGGTCGAGCGGCGCCGATGCGCACGGTCGGACTCGACCAGGGCGCCCGAGAGGATCACGGTGCAGACGACGAGCGCCACGGACGCGAGCACGTCCTGGTAGTGGGCGGACGCGGTTTCCGGATCGAGCCCGTAGGTCGAGATTCCGAGCAGGACGAGGATGTAGGCGGCGCCGATCACCATGCCGCGCGGCTCGAAGCGGGCGCCTACCGTGACCGCGGGCAGCGCGAACCACATCAGTGCCGGGCTTTCGGCCCCCCCGGTTATGACGACGGCGTCGGCCAGCAGCAGGGGCAAGATCCCCCACGCGGTCGCGATCCAGATCGCCGGGTGGGTGCTCTTGCGCATGAACTTGTCGGCGACGGTGAAACCGGCCAAGCCGACGGCGAGCGGCGCGACCCACCACCAGCCGAGATCTGAGCTGATCGCCGCCAAGCCGAGCGCGAGAACGACGAAGCAGGCGAGGCGGTAGCGGCGCATCCGCAGCTCCATGTCGATCAGCCGTTCGCGACGGGCGCTGTCGCGCACCGAGATCAGCGAATCCTTCGGCGGCACCACGATCTGGCTCGCCTGCGGCGCTCGCAATCTCTCCAACTTCAACTTCACGCCTCTCGCATCGGCGTCAAACGGCCGATACTTGAGGCGTAAAGCCAATCTTAACGTGGGGTTTTGTCTACCCCGACGGCTTCAGTCGACCAGTTGCAGCTCTTTGTCCAGCCCGCTCAGATTGCGACAACCGTCCGCCTCGACCACCACCAGGTCCTCGATCCGCACCCCGAGCTCGCCCGGCAGGTAGACGCCCGGCTCGATCGTCACCACTTCTCCTGCCTCCAACACGTCCTCGGAGCGCGGCGAGACCCGAGGCGCCTCGTGGACCTCGAGGCCGACCCCGTGACCGAGCCCGTGGCCGAAGCGCTCGCCGTGCCCGCCGGCGACGATCCGCTCGCTGGCGACGGCGTCCAGCTCCTCGCCGCCGACGCCTGCCCGGGCGGCCTCCAGCGCCGCCGCCTGCGCCTCGCGCACCAGCTCGTAGACCTCGCGCGCCCGCTCCCCCGGCTCGCCGGTCGCGAAGGTCCGCGTGCCGTCGGAGCAGTATCCGTCGAGCTTCGCGCCCATGTCGAAGACGACCAGCTCCCCACGGCCGATCTCGCGCTCGCCCGGCTCGGCGTGCGGCAGAGCTCCGTTGGGGCCGGCGGCGACGATCGCCGGGAAGGACGGGTCGCCGCCCAGCTCGCGGATCCGCGCTTCGGCAGCGCGGGCGACCTCGCGCTCGCCGCGTCCCACCAGGCCCTGCTCCAGCGTCCAGCGCCAGACCTCGTCGGCGAGCTCGGCGGCCGAGGCGATCGCCGCCAGCTCGGCCTCGTCCTTGACGCGCCGCAGCCGCTCGACGGTGCCACCGGCCGGGACCAGCTCGACCCCCTCGGCCAGTTTCCCGCGCAGCCGCTCGGCGAGCCTGACCGAGGTGTGGTCGTCCTCGAAGCCGGTCCGGCCCGCGAGCCGCTCGGCGATCCCGCCCAGCCAGTCGTCGCGGACAGTGACGACCTCCCAGCCGTCGACCTCGGCCTCAGCCCGCTCGGTGTAGCGGAAGTCGGTCAGCAGCAAGCGCGTCTCCGGACCGCAGATGCAGGCGCCGTTGGTACCGCCGAAGCCGGTGAGGTAGCGCACGTTGGTCAGGTCGGTGACCAACATCCGGTCCAACTCCGCCGCGGCGAGCTGACCGGCGAGGCGGTCACCGCGGCCCCTCATCCGGCCGCGACGTCGAGATGACGGGCGAGCGTCGCGAGAGCGTCGCGGTAGCCGTCGGGCCCCTTGCCGGAGACCTTCTCGAGCACGAGGTCCTCGAAGACCGAGACCTTGCGCCAGTCCTGGCGCGACTCGACGTCGGAGAGGTGAACCTCGACCGTTGGCAGCCCGGTCAGCTCGAGCGCGTCGGCGATTGCGCGGCTGTAGTGAGTCCAGGCGCCGGCGTTGAGGACGACGGCGTCGCAGAGGTCGGGGAGCCGGTGCAGGTACTCGACGAACTCGCCCTCGGCATTGGTTTGGAAGAAGATCGCTTCCAGGTGCAGCTCGCGCGCCCAGCGCTGGATCTTCGTCTCGAGCTCGTGCAACGAGAGCCCGCCGTAGACCGCCGGGTCGCGCCGCTCGAGCACGTCGAAGTTGACGCCGTGCATGACGGCGACCCGATTGTGCGCGCTGGTCACCGGCGTTGCCTCCGCTTGGGGCTCATAGCTCCTCCACCGCCGCCCTGACCTTAGCCGGGTCGAGAACCTGCCCCACCTCGGGCTTCCCTGGCTCGGCGAGCAGGACGAAGGCGACCCCCTCCGCGGTCCGCTTCTTGTCGCGTTCGAGCGCCGCCAGCACGGCGTCGACCTCGATCGAGGAGTCGAGCTCGGTGGGCAAACCGTGGCAAGCAAGGATCGCCTCGACCTCGTCGCGCAGGCTCGCGGCGCCGGAGAGTCGCAGCGCCGCCAGCAGGCCGAGGCCGATCGCCTCGCCGTGCCGGTAGCGCTCGTAGGCGCTGGCCGCCTCGATCGCGTGGCCGACGGTGTGGCCGAGGTTGAGCACCGCCCGCAGGCCGGCATCGCGCTCGTCGGCGGCGACCACCTCGCACTTGAAGCGCGCGCAGGCGAAGACGACGTCCGCCAGCTCGCCGGCGTCGAGCGTCTCGATCGACCGTACCCGCTCCCAGAGGCTGCCGCCGGCCAGCAGGCCGGTCTTCAGCGCCTCGACGAAGCCCGCCGCCAGCTCCTCGCGCGGCAGGCTGGTCAGAGTCTCGGTGTCGGCAAGCACCGCCGCCGGCAGGTGGTAGGCCCCGACGTAGTTCTTCCCCTCCGGCAGATCGACCCCAGTCTTGCCACCGTAAGCGGAGTCGACTTGGGCGACGAGCGAGGTCGGGACCTGAACGACCGGCACGCCGCGCTGGTAGGTGTGAGCGCAGAAGCCCGCCAGGTCGCCGACCACCCCGCCGCCGAGTGCGACGACGTGGTCTTCGCGCGTCATTCCGGCACCCGCCATCTCCCGCAGCACCCGCTCCGCCTCGGCCATCGTCTTCGCCGCCTCACCGGGCTCCACCTCGACCCGACCGCCGAGCGGCTCCAGCCGCTCGGCGTAGAGCGCGCCGACCGTCTTGTCCGTGATCAGGAAGCGGCGGCTGTCGAGCGGCCAGGGACCGTCCGCGGCAAGCAGCCCCGACCCGGTCAGGACCGGGTACTCGCCCGAGGCGCTGGTCGCCCAGATCAGCTTCGTGCCCGCGGGCAGGTCGGCGAGAGCCCGGATCGAGGGCAGCGCCCGGGCGACCAGGCCCGGGTCGCCCTGCGGCAGCAAGGCGTCGGCGAGCTGCTCGTAGAGCGGCAGTCTCGTCCCGAGCAGCCGGGCGACGTCCTCTGCGCTGCGTGCCAGCGGTCGGTCCGTGCCCTCGATCCGGCGCCACGCCTCGTCGGGGTCGATCTGCAGCCAGACGACGATGTGGCGGCCGAGCGCCTCGCGAATTCGCTCGGAGAGCACGCTGCCGCCGCCGAGCGCGATCGCGCCGCCATCGGCCTGCTCGAGCAGCTCGCCGACGACCTCGGCCTCGCGGGCGCGAAAGGCCTCCTCGCCGTCGCGCTCGAAGGCCGCCGCGATCGAGGTCCCCAGCTCGCGTTCCATCAGCGCGTCGATCTCGGTCGTCTCGAGGCCGGCCATCCGCGCCACGTCGAGCGCATGGCTCTTGCCGGCCCCCATGAACCCCATGAAGACGATTGCCGGCTTCGGCACCGGGCTCACCCGCGGAAGTCGATGCGCTGCTTGTAGTTCTCGACGGCGGCCAGCACGTCGTCGATGTGGTCGCCGCCGAACTTCTCGCGATAACAGCGTGCGAGCGTCAGGCAGACCATCGCCTCGCCGACCACGCCGGCGGCCGGGACTACGGTCGAGTCCGTCCTCTCGCGCAGCGCCTGGCCCGGCTCTTTCGTCTCCGTGTCCACGGACTGCAGCGGCTTTGTCATCGTGGAGATCGGCTTCACGGCTGCGCGAACCAGCAGCGGCTCGCCGTTTGTCATGCCGCCCTCGAGCCCGCCTGCGTGGTTTGACTCGCGGTAGTAGCCGCGCTCCTCTGAGAAGAAGATCTCGTCGTGG
>DASWMG010000322.1:0-2043 GCA_036399875.1 Solirubrobacterales bacterium | reverse complement strand
ATCGCCGACTCCGGGCAGTAGGTGACGCCGGCCAGTTTCGCGGTGTGGCCCGGCGGCAGGAAGACGTCCACGCCTTTCAGCTCCTGCTGCCCGTCGTTGCGCGCGACATCAACGGTCAGCTCGGTGAAGGCGCCGCCCTGCGGGTTGGAAGTGCTTGCCGCGAAGGCGGGCGAGAACGGTCGCGCCCCGAGGGTTTTCGGACAGGGCGCGCCGCCTGGCAGTTTGCTCAGCGAGAAGGCGCTGGACGGCGTCGCGGGCGGATCGGTCGAGGGGCCTTCGTCGCCGCCCGGCGGGACCTGGCCCACCGCCGAGGACCATGGCGTCATCGTGGAGGTCGTGGTGTTCGGGCCGCAGGTCGGCGGGCTGGTCAGCGGCGCTTTCGGACCGCCGTTGAATTTGAGCTGGAAGGTCCTGAAGGGAACCTGCGGCAGTCCCTTGAGCGGAACGCTGCCGGGACCGCCGCTGAGAACCTCGCCGTCGAAGATCGTCGTCAACTGTCCGGTCTGGGGATTGGCGCGAACGTTGCCCACGAGCCGAGCCGAGATGTCGTAGCGCGCCGACTCGGCGGAGACGAAGATCCGGTAGAGGTTGCCCGAGTCGGGGTCAGCGCTCAGCGGCTTGCCGACGAAGACCGAGCCGGTCAACGAGCCGTCGGGCAGCGGCGGCGAGTTAACCGCAACCGTGCCGACCCTGGAGTCAGCGGGGCACGCGATCGCCACGCGTTTGCCCTTGTTGAACTGCTCGTCCGTACAGGCGACCAGACCGTTCGCCGCCGAGGGGTTGAGGCCCATTCCCTGCGGCAGGGCTACCCGCGCCGAACGCACGTGCGAGGTGGCCTTGCTTTTTTCGTCTTTGGTGAGGTTTTTGATCTCGGGGAGCGTGACGGTCACCGAGGCGCCGGAGGGCGAGTCGGTGTCGGCGGTGCCGGGGTCGACCGCGATCGAGGGATCGAACGGAATGTCGTCGCAGTTTTTCGGCGAGGTGCCGGGCGGGATCTTCGACTCGACGTAGTTCGAGCCGTTGGGGAAGTTCGGGTCTTCTTCCTGGTAGGAGTCGGCCCGCAGCCAGGTCGAGTAGACGTGCTCGAAGGGCGAGCCGGCGGTCGCCGGCGGCGCCCCGCCGAGGCAGGTCGTCGGCGTCGTGATGAAGGTCCCGTCCCCGGCCATGCCGTCGAAGACCAGCCGGTTTTTGGCGACCCGTGCTTTTTCGCCCAGGGCCGGCAGCGAGATTTTGTGGACGTGGATCGTGAAGTACTCGTGGAAGTCGTTCTCCCAGGCGACGTCCGCTTCGAGGAAGACGTCGCTGCCGGCGACGCTGAAGCCGAAGCGGGCCGGTTCGCCCTGTTTGGGGACGACGTTGTAGACGGGGACCGGCGGGACCGTGACGGTGACCCCGGTGTCGGTATGGGTGGCGGTCACTTCGCTGACGCCGACCTGGGTCGAGGGATCGCAGTTCGCCGAGTCCGGGCTTTCTTCCGATTCAGGACCGAGGTCGCACTGCGGCGTGGCCTGGGGATTGACGGTGAGCCCAACCGGCAGGTCGACCCGGATCGTCTTCAGGTCGCCGATCGGCACTTTCGTCCCGGGCAGGGGACCGTCTTCGGTGTTGACGATGAATTGCGTGAAGCCTTTGGGCGGGTGACCGGCGGCCTCTTCGTAGAACAGCTCCGGCGTTGCGACGGAGCACTGGTTGGGCGGCGGCGGGTCCGCTTTGCACGTGCCGGCCTGCCACGGGCTGTCGACCTGCGGGTCGTCGGGATCCTGCGGACCGATGATCTGGGCGTTGGCGACGCCGGCGCCGAGCGCCATCATGAGCACCACAACCAGTCCAGCGACGACCCTCGACCCAGCTGCGAATCCGAACCCGGGCTCCCCGATTCTCACTCCGACCCCCTTTTCACCCGCTCTAAACGAACCACTGAACTCTATTACCCAATTTCAGTGATCTAAGCTACCGTTTTTTTAGTAGGCCCCTTAAAAGCCGAAATGGAGGACCGTCTTGTGAACTGGCAGCTTCTGGCACGTGCCAATACCCATCCCCTGC
>DASWMG010000321.1:0-2984 GCA_036399875.1 Solirubrobacterales bacterium | reverse complement strand
CGCCAACTCGCTCGCGCTCCTCTCCGACGCGGCCCACATGCTCACCGACGCCGCCGCGATCGCGCTCTCGCTCGCCGCCATCCGCCTCGCCCGCCGCCCGGCCGGCGGCTCGATGACCTTCGGCCTCAAACGGGTCGAGATCCTCTCCGCCCAGGTCAACGGCGTCACCCTGCTCGTCCTCGCCGCCCTGATCGCCTACGAGGCCGTCCACCGCCTCATCGACCCCCCCGGCGTCGACGCCGGCCTCGTCCTCGCCGTCGCCCTCGCCGGCGTCGCCGTCAACCTCGCCGCCACCGCCGTCCTCGCCCGCGCCAACCGGCGCAGCCTCAACGTCGAGGGCAGCTTCCAGCACCTGCTCACCGACCTCTACGCCTTCATCGGCACCGCCGTCGCCGCCGCCGTCATCCTCCTCACCGGCTTCGACCGCGCCGACCCGATCGCCTCGCTCGCCGTCGCCGCGCTGATGCTGCGCTCCGCCTACGTGCTGCTACGCGAGTCGGGCCGCGTCTTCCTCGAGGCCTCGCCGCGCGGCCTCGACCCCGACGCGATCGGCCGCCGCATGGCCGCCCAGCCCGGCGTCGCCGAGGTCCACGACCTGCACGTCTGGGAGGTCACCTCAGAGTTCCCCGCCCTCGCCGCCCACGTCACCGTCGCCGCCGACGCCGACTGCCACCGCGTCCGGCTGGAGCTGGCCGAGCTGCTGGAGCGCGAGTACGGAGTGCGCCACTCGACCCTGCAGGTCGAGCACGAACCCGACGCGCTCGTCCAGATCGAGCGCTAGGAGCCCTCTCCCGGCGCCTCGCGCATCGCCGGGAAGACGATCACGTCGCGCAGAGTCTTCGCCCCGCTCAGGATCATCATCAGCCGGTCCACCCCCAGCCCCGAGCCGCTCGCGGTCAGCATCCCGTATTCGAGCGCCCGCACGAACTCCTCGTCGTGCTCGTGCGGGGTCGGCTCCGCCCCGCTTTCCTGGCGTTCGCGCTGTTCGACGAAGTGGCGGCGCTGTTCGATCGGGTCGTTGACGTCGGTGCCGCCGCCGGTTATCTCCATCCCCGCGACGATCCCGTCGAAAGCCGCCGCCAGCAGCTCCGGGTGCTCGGGCACCGGCTTGACCAGCGGCCAGATCGCCAGCGGCAAATCGATGATGAAGGTCGGCTGGATCAGCTTCGGCTCGATCAGCTTGCCCTGCAGCGTGTCCACCAGCGCCGCCCAGTCGTCGTCGGGCTCGGCGTCGTCGCCGGCGATCTCGGCCAGCTCGTCGCGGCTCGCCTTGGTGATGTCCACCCCGGTCTCTTCCTTCAGCAGGTCCTGCAGCCGCAGCCGCGGCCACGGCGGCTTCAGGTCGATGACCTCGCCGTCGCGCTCGACCTTCGTCGTCCCCAGCACCGATTCGGCGACGTGGCCGACGATCCCCTCGGCGACGTCCATGACGCCGTGGTAGTCGGCGCAGCTGACGAACCACTCCAGCATCGTGAACTCGGGGTTGTGCTGCGGCGACATCCCCTCGTTGCGGAAGAACTTGCCGAGCTCGTAGACGTTCTCGAAGCCGCCGACGATCGTCCGCTTCAGATACAGCTCCGTCGCGATCCGCAGGAAGAGATGACGATCGAGCGCGTTGTGGTGCGTTTTGAACGGGCGCGCCGCGGCGCCGCCGGTCATCCGCTGCAGGACCGGGGTTTCCATCTCGACGTAATGGCGCTCGTTGAGGTACTCGCGGATCGCCGCCACCACCTTGGCCCGCATCGCGAAGATCTCGCGCGAGCGCTCGTTCGCCATCAGGTCGAGCTCGCGCTGGCGGTAGCGGACCTCGGGGTCCGAGATGCCGTGGAAGAGGTCGGGCGGGTCGCGCAGCGCCTTGGCCAGGAGCACGCACTCGCGCACCTCCAGCGCCAGCTGCCCCCGTTTGGTCACGTAGAGGTCGCCCTCGACGCCAACCAGGTCGGCGATGTCGAGGTCCTCGATGCGGTCGAAGGCCTCCTGGCCGATCGCGTCCACCCGCGCGTAGGCCTGGATCGTCCCGCTCAGGTCGCGGACGTCAAAGAAGAGCGTCTTGCCGTGGCCGCGCTGCCCGACCACCCGGCCGGCGATCCGGTAGGAGATGTCCCCCTGCTTGCCGGGCTCGAGTGCCTCGGGGTCGTGCGCGTCGAGGATCTCGACGATCCGGTTGCGGTCCGGGAAGGAGAACGGATAGGGGTCGATCCCTTCCGATCGCAGCCGCTCCGCCTTGGCGAGGCGCTGCTCATGGGTCGTGGTCGGCGCGTCCGCCATGACCCAACGCTATTCGCTGATCGCTTCGCTCGGCGTCAGGGACTCGGACTCAGGGCGCGAGGCCGACGGTTACGCGCTCGTCGCCCATGTAGTCGCGCATGGTGGTCGCCTCGCGCAGCAGCTCGCGCATCGCCGGCCCATGGTGGGTGTCGTGCTCCATCGCCATCTTCCAGCCGCTCGGCGTTTCGGCGACGAGCTTGCGGATCACGCCGAGGCCGTCCTCGCCGCAGTCCCCGGTAACGGCGATGCGCGGCTCTTTCTGGATCTCGGGCGAGCGCTCGTAGATCGTCTCGTCGGTGACGTAGGGGAGGTTGGCGATCACCAGGTCGATCCCCTCCAGCCCGTCGGGCAGGCCCTCGGCGACCGTGACCTCCAGCTCCAGTCCCAGCCGCTCGGCGTTCTCGCGCGCCGCTTCGACCGCCTCGGGCGAGAGGTCGGAGGCGGTGACGCGCAGGTCGGGCCGCTCGTGGATCAGCGCCAGGGCGATCGCGCCCGAGCCGGTGCCGACCTCGTGAACGCGCGCGCCCTCGGGCAGTTCGGTGCCCACCTGGACCAGCAGCTCGGTCTCCTTGCGCGGCCAGAGCACGCGCTCGTCGACGGCGATCTCCAGCTCGCGGAAGGGCGCCCGGCCGAGCACGTAGGCGAGTGGCTCGTGATCGGCGCGGCGCCGCGCCATCTCTTCGACCGCCGCGACGACCTCCGGCGAGGCCTCGCCG
>DASWMG010000320.1:0-3322 GCA_036399875.1 Solirubrobacterales bacterium | reverse complement strand
CCGCGCTCGGTCATCCACGGGAAGTCGCCCATGAAGACCGCCTGCTCGCGGATCTCGCCCGTCTCTTTGTTCTGAAAGGCGACCGTCGCGGTCAGCGGCCGCGAGTACGTCATGTCCTTCTCGCGGCACTCCTCGATCGTGTGGGCCGGGTCCTCGAACTTGAAGTCGCCGAAGACGATCGCCAGGTTCCCCGTGTAGTCCTCGATCGGGGATATGTCGTTGATCGTCTCCCGGAGGCCGCCCGCTTTCGGATCCGTCAGCTCTTCGAAGGAGCGACGCTGGATATCGATCAGGTGGGGGACTTCGAGAGGGTTCTTAAGCCTTGAGAAACTCCTGCGGGTTACGGGGGCAGCGCTGGAACGTGCCAAGTCGGCGACTCCTCAGACGGTCAGAGGGACGGAAATACGGCGCGATATCGGGCAGGGGATGACAACAGGCGCGCGACCGCGAAAAATACCACAGGCGACGCGCCGGCTGTCTGGGCGGCGGGGAAACCGCCCAGTTTGCGGGCTATTTGAGCTCGACGGTGGCCCCGGCCTCCTCGAGTTCCCCTTTGATCTTTTCGGCTTCGTCGCGCTCGACGCCCTCTTTGATCGCTTTCGGAGCCTCGTCGACGAGGGCCTTGGCCTCTTTGAGGCCGAGCCCGGTCGCGGCGCGGACCACCTTGATGACCGGCACTTTCTGGCCGCCGACCTCGGTCAGGACCACGTCCACGGTCGAGGCTTCTTCGCCACCGCCGTCACTGTCGCCGCCCGCGGCGCCTGCCGCCGCCGGTGCTGCCGCCGCGACCGCGGTCGCGGAGACGCCGAACTCCTCCTCGAGCGCTTTGATCCGCTCGGAAAGCTCCAGAACCGAGATGCCTTTCAGCTCCTCGATCCAATCCTCGGTTGAGATTTTGGTTGCCATTACTCCTCTTCCTCTTTTGAGTCGTCGTCAGTTTCAGAAGTCTCTTGCGCGTCGCCCTCGTCGCCCTCGGCCTGCGACGGATCGTCCTCAGCCGGCGCTTCGGCCTCCGCCCCGCTCTCAGTAGGCGGCTCCTCAGCTGGAGCGTCAGCCGGCCCAGCATCGCCGCCCTCGGGCTCCTCGGCGGGGGCCTCTGCGGTCTCTTCCGCGGGTGGCGTGGATGAGGGCTCTTCGCCCGCAGCTTGCGAGGACGAAGAGTCCTCGTCCGCGACAGGACCAGCGGCCCCCTCCGCCGGTGCCTCGCCACTCACGAGCCCTTTCTCCGCGATCTGGCCCAGCTGCGAAGCGAGGCCCTGGATCATCGAGCCGAGCCCGCGCACCAACCCGGTCAGCGGGCTGGCGACGACGCCGGCGAACTGGCCGTTGAGCACGTCGCGGCTGGGCAGACGGGCGATCGATTTGAAGCGGTCCTCGTCGAGGTCGACGCCGTCCATGAAGCCGCCCTTGAAGGTGAGAACTTCATGCTCTTTGGTGAAGGTCGAGATCGCCTTCGCGGCCTGGGCGGTGTCGCCGCGGACGAAGGTGAGCGCGGTCGGGCCCTGGAGCAGATCGCCGAGGCGGTCCTCGCCCGCTTTCTCGGCGGCGATTTTCGTCAGGCGGTTCTTGACGACGCGGAAGCTGGCGTCGGCCTCGCGCAGTTTCCCGCGCAGCTCGGCCGCCTGAGGAACGCTGATGCCCCGGTAGTCGACCGCGAAGATCGCCTCGGCCGCCTCAATGTCGGCCGCGATCTCCTCAATGGCTTGTGCCTTTTCGTCTCGGTTCATCTGTCACCTGCACCGGGCTTCCGCTTTCGCCGCCGGTGGTCTCGGGTTGCGCGCGGCGGCGGAGTTTAGACGGTCGCCGGCTCCTTGGCTTTCGCCGCGGCGTCGACCTTGATGCCCGGGCCCATGGTCGTCGCCAGGGTGGCCGAGAGGATGTAGCGGCCCTTGGCCGACGACGGCTTCGCCCGATTGATCTCGTCGAGCACCGCCGTGTAGTTCTCGAGCAGTTTGTCCGCGTCGAAGCTAGTCTTGCCGATCGCCATGTGGACGATCGCCTGGCGGTCAGTGCGGTACTCGACTTTGCCCGACTTGGTCTCGCCGACCGCCTTCTCGACGTCGTCGGTGACGGTGCCGACCTTGGGGTTCGGCATCTTGCCCTGGGGGCCGAGCACGCGGCCGAGCTGGCCGACCGTTTTCATCATCGCCGGGGTCGAGATCGCCACGTCGAAGTCGGTCCAGCCCTCCTGGACTTTCTCGGCCAGGTCTTGGCCGCCGACGAAGTCGGCGCCGGCCGCCTCGGCATCGCGGGCCTGCTGGCCGTCGGCGAAGACGGCGACGGTGACATCCTTGCCGAGCCCGTGCGGGAGCGCCAGGGTTCCGCGCAACTGCTCCTCGGCGTGGCGGACGTTGACGCCGAGCCGCATGTGCAGCTCGACCGTCTCGTCGAACTTGGCGCTGGCGGTCTCCTTGATCAGCGAGATCGCCTCGGCCGGCGGGTAGGCGCGCGTGCGCTGCACTTTGTCGAGCTGTTTGCGGAAGCGTTTGCCGTGCTTGGCCATCGGGGCTCCTATTTGACGTCAACGCCCATCGAGCGGGCGGTGCCGGCGATGATCTTCGAGGCGGCGTCGAGGTCATTGGCGTTGAGGTCGGGCATCTTGCGCTCGGCGATTTGGCGGACCTGGTCCATCGAGATCGTCCCCACCTTGTTGACGTGCGGCTCGCCCGAGCCCTTTTTGATCCCGATCGCTTCGCGGATCAGGACCGCGGCGGGCGGAGTCTTGGTGATGAAGTCGAAGGAGCGGTCCTCGTAGACGCTGATCTCGACCGGGATGATCGTGCCGCCCTCGCCCTGGGTCTGGGCGTTGAAGGCTTTGCAGAAGTCCATGATGTTGACGCCATGCTGGCCCAGGGCCGGGCCGACCGGCGGCGCCGGGTTGGCGTTGCCTGCCTGGATCTGCAGCTTGATCGTGGTGAGGAGTTTCTTTGCCATCCGGATCGGAGAGGGTAGCGGGCCGGGCTAGATCTTCTTGACCTGGTCGTAGCCGACCTCGACCGGCGTCTCGCGGCCGAAGATCGAGACCAGGACCTTGAGTTTGGCCGCGTCCTCGTTGATCTCGGCGATCTCGCCGGAGAAGTCGGAGAGCGGGCCGGAGATGACCTTGACCGACTCGCCGATCGAGAACTGCGCCTGGGTGCGGGGCCGCTCGGCGGTCTCGCGGTGCAGGAGGCGGTCGACCTCGGGTTTGGAGAGCGGCACCGGCTTGTTGCGCGAGCCGACGAAGCCGGTGACGCCGGGCGTGTTCTTGACCAGGCCCCAGGCGTCGTCGGTCATCTCCATGTTGACGAGGACGTACCCGGGCATCGTCCGTTTCTCTTTC
>DASWMG010000319.1:0-5417 GCA_036399875.1 Solirubrobacterales bacterium | reverse complement strand
TCAAGCTCGGAGATATCTGGTTCTCTCCGAAATATATTTAGGTATAGCGTCAGATCAATTGCGTACTGGCCGTAGAGCACTTCTTGGACTAGGGGCCCTACCAGGTTACCGACTTCAGGAAAACTCCGAAGACCAGTACGTTTACTCTGGCAGTCAGTCCGCGGGGGATAAACTTCGTGGGCAAAAGGGGAACAGCCCAGACCGCCAGCTAAGGCCCCCAAGTACTAGCTAAGTGGGAAACGATGTTCGGATGCACAGACAACCAGGAGGTTGGCTTAGAGGCAGCCATCCTTGAAAGAGTGCGTAACAGCTCACTGGTCAAGTGTTCGAGCGCGGAAAATGTAACGGGGCTCAAGCTAGTCACCGAAGCTGCGGGTGTGCGATCTTCGGATCGCACGCGGTAGGAGAGCGTTCTTACGCCAGTGAAGCGGCGGGGTAACCCAGCCGTGGAGGCGTGAGAAGTGAGAATGCCGGCATGAGTAACGAAAGAAGGGTGAGAATCCCTTCCGCCGATTGTCCAAGGGTTCCTGAGTAAAGTTCGTCTGCTCAGGGTTAGTCGGGACCTAAGGCGAGGCCGAAAGGCGTAGTCGATGGCTAACGGGTTGATATTCCCGTACCACGTCGTTCCCGTTACGACCGAAGGGGGGACGAGGAAGGCTAGGAGAACCCTGGCGATGGTTGACCAGGGGTAAGCGTGTAGCTAGGTCCCTCAGGAAAATCCGGGGGATCGTTTAAGGCGAGGCGCGATGCCAGCTGGCCTTAGGGCCGGCGAGTCTCTGAAGCCATGCCTCCTAGAAAAGCCTCTAGGCAGGGAACGCGTGCCCGTACCAAAACCGACACAGGTGGACAAGTAGAGAATACTAAGGTGATCGAGATAACCCTCGTTAAGGAACTCGGCAAAATTGCCCCGTAACTTCGGGAGAAGGGGCGCCCCGGTAGGTTGACCACCCTTGCGGTGGAAGGCCGAGGGGGCCGCAGTGAACCGGTCCAACCGACTGTTTACCAAAAACACAGGTCTCTGCTAAGTCGCAAGACGACGTATAGGGGCTGACGCCTGCCCGGTGCCGGAAGGTTACGTGGAGTTGTTAGCTGGCTTCGGCCAGCGAAGCAGCGAAACTAAGCCCCGGTAAACGGCGGCCGTAACTATAACGGTCCTAAGGTAGCGAAATTCCTTGTCGGGTAAGTTCCGACCTGCACGAATGGCGTAACGAGTTGGACGCTGTCTCAACGAGGGGCTCGGTGAAATTGCAGTCTCGGTGAAGATGCCGAGTACCCGCGGCCAGACGGAAAGACCCCGTGAACCTTTACTACAACTTGATATTGGAGTTCGGAACATCTCGCTCAGGATAGGTGGGAGGCTGTGAACCGGCGGCTTCGGCTGCCGGGGAGCCACCCTTGAGATACCACCCTTGGTGTTCTGGGCTTCTAACACAGCGCCGTAATCCGGGCTGTGAACAGTGTCAGGCGGGCAGTTTGACTGGGGCGGTCGCCTCCTAAAGAGTAACGGAGGCGCCCAAAGGTTCCCTCAGCACGGTTGGAAATCGTGCGAAGAGTGTAAAGGCAATAAGGGAGCTTGACTGCGAGACCGACGGGTCGAGCAGGAACGAAAGTTGGGCTTAGTGATCCGGCGGTTGCAAGTGGAAGCGCCGTCGCTCAACGGATAAAAGGTACTCCGGGGATAACAGGCTTATCGTTTCCAAGAGTCCACATCGACGAAACGGTTTGGCACCTCGATGTCGGCTCGTCGCATCCTGGGGCTGGAGTAGGTCCCAAGGGTTGGGCTGTTCGCCCATTAAAGCGGTACGCGAGCTGGGTTCAGAACGTCGTGAGACAGTTCGGTCCCTATCTTCTGTGGGCGTTGGAGAGTTGAGAGGAGTCATCCCTAGTACGAGAGGACCGGGATGAACGTGCCGCTGGTGTATCTGTTGTCCTGCCAAGGGCACCGCAGGTTAGCTACGCACGGAACGGATAACCGCTGAAGGCATCTAAGCGGGAAGCCGTCCTCGAGATGAACTCTCCCATCCCTTCGAGGGAGTAAGACCCCTGGTAGACCACCAGGTTGATAGGCCGGCGGTGCAAGCGTGGTGACATGCTCAGCCGACCGGTACTAATGGGTCGAGGGCTTGACGGATTTAATTTCTTTACCCATTGCGGCCTTGTGCGGTTTTCAAGCTCCACCGGGGCGGTCTCGCAAGATCTCCGGTGGCGCATGGCGAGAGGGAAACACCTCTTCCCATTCCGAACAGAGCAGTTAAGCCTCTCAGCGCCGATGGTACTTGGAGGGCAACCTCCTGGGAGAGTAGGTCGCCGCCGGTTCTTTATTTGGGCCGCCCTTGGGGGCGGCCCTTTTTCGTGGTGGAGGCGCGACGAGGCGCGACCGGTTCGGCGAAACGTTCGATCAGCCTCGCGGTGAAACCCGGCCGCTCGACGTTGGGCGAGTGGCCGGCGCCAGACACGAGGGCCGTTTCGGCGCCCGGGAGCTCGGCGTAGGCGGCGAGCGAGGCTCGCGGGTCGTAGATCTGCTCCTCAGCGCCGAAGATCGCCAGCACCGGCTTGCCGATCCTGCGCAGGCGCGTGTCGAGGGGCTCCTCCTCGGTGTAGGCGGTCTCGCCCTCGGCTGACTCGTCGTAGGCGGTGTAGGTGAGGCGGCGGAAGTCCTCGACGAACGGGTCCGGCACGTCATAGCCCGCTGCGAAGCCGACGCTGAGGCCGTCCTCGATCGAGGCGTCGGGAGCGAGCCGCCACAGCGCCTCGCCGATCACCGGGTAGAAGGTGAGCGCCGCCGCCAGTGGCAGGTCGGCGCCATAGCCGTCGCTGTCGGGCGCCTGGTCGAGGACGACGATGCGCGCGACCAGGCGCGGCGAGGCTTCGCCCATCGCCGTCGCGACGACGGCCCCCAGCGAGTGCCCGACCACCGTCGCCGAGCGCACCCCGAGCCGGCGCAGCGCCTGCGAGACGATGGCGGCCTGGTTCTCCATCGAGTAGCCGGACTCCGGCTTCTCCGAGCCGCCGTGGCCGAGCAGGTCGATGGCGATGACCCGCCGATCGGGCCCGAAGCTGGGCATCGTCCGGCTCCACCAGTCGATCGAACAGGTGAAACCGTGGATCAGGACGATCGCGGAGCTGCCGCGCGGGCCTTGGTCTACGACCTGGACGTCGCCGGCCGGAAGGTCGAGGATGCGGCCACCGGCGACCGTGATCCCAGCGGGCTTCGTCTCGGCGCTGGTGAGGATGGCGTTCGCACCGAGCAGGGCGACGAGCAGGGCGACGAACAGGGCGAGGATCGCCAGCGCGACAGTCGTCCGGCACCTCATCGGGCCCGCAGAGCCTTGCGGAGGAACTGCTCCAGCCGCCGCTCGTAGAGGGCCGGGCCGACGTTCCACGCCTGGACGTGGTCTGCCTCGGGAACCTCGAAGTAGGTGACGCTGTCGGGCAGGGCCTCGGCCAGCTCCTCGCTCGGCTCCTTTGGCACCACCTCGTCGTCGCTGCCGTGGAAGAGCAGGATCGGCAGGGCGAAGTCATCGAGGTGGCTCTCGTAGTCGAGCTCCTCCCAGTCGACGTCGATTCGCCGCTCGATCGCCCAGCGCAGCGGCAGGGTCGCCAGCTCGGGCCAGCCCATCTCGGCGGTGTTGAGCTCGAGCGTCTCGCGCCAGTCGACAACCGGTGCGTCGAGGACGAGCGCCGCGACCCGGCCGGCGCGAGGCGACTCGGCCATGAAGCGGCCGGCGACAGCGCCGCCCATGGAGAAGCCGACGAGGACCAGCCGCCGGGCGCCATGGCGCAGGGCGTAGCGCGCCGCGGCATCGACGTCGCGCCACTCGGTGAGGCCGAGATGGTGGTAGCCGTCGGGGCTCTCCGGCGCGCCGAGATCGTCGCGGTAGGAGACGAGCAGCGCGGAGAGGCCGAACCGGTGGAGCGCTGGCACCAGCTTGAGCCCGTTCTGGCGATCGCCGTTGTGGCCGTGGATGACGATCGCCCAGGTCCTCCCAGCCGCGGCGAGCGCTTCGGAGCCGCCTGGCACCAGCCACGCCGGCAGGGGACCGAGCTCACCCCGAATCGAGACGTCGCGGTAGGCGAGACCCAGGGCTTCGCGGGGATTGCCGTTGTAGGCCTCGTCGCCCAGCTCGACGTCCATCCCGGGCAGGAGGTAGCCGCGTAGCCGCGAGAGCTGGCGGGTGACCGTGTCGTCGTCCGCCGTGACGACGGGGCCGACCTGGGCGCTACCGCCCTCCCAGGCGATGTCGTAGACGCCCGGCCTCGAGGTCGTCTCGTTCCGCTTCAGGGTGACCGACCGGGATCCCACCTCCACGATCTCGGCGTTCGGCGCCCAGCGGGAGTGAGTGGGCACGACCACGATCGAGGAGAAGTGCCAGCTCAGCGCCGCGCCGACGGCCACGCCGGCGACGAGCAGCAGCGCCAGCGCCGCCGTAACCCGCTTACGAGTGAGTCGCGAACCGCGCGATCGCGGCATTCCAGGCACCGGTGCTCCGGGTCCGGCCGCCGCGGTGGCGCGCCTCGCAGGCGAGCGGCCTCTGCTCGACCTGCTCGAGGCCGTACTCCCCGAGGGTTGCGAAGTCGATCGTGAGGTCGATCGCGTCGGCTACGCGATAGGTGATGGTCTTTCTCGATGCGAACATGGGTTCGACTCTACGGTCGCTTCCGGACGGCATCAGGTTTCTGCACGCGCGCTTGCATCGCTGCCTTCCCTTTACCCGCTTTTGCAGGCTTTTTCTCCTTTGCGAAGGCGAGGACCAGGGCCGCGGTCTGGGCGGGCTTCTCGACGTTTGGCGAGTGACCGGCCCCCCTGATCAGCTCCGTCCGCGTGCGCGGCGAGGCCTCGCGGTAGGCGGCGAGCGCAGCGCGCGGGTCGTCGGCGATCTGCTCCTCGGCGCCCATGACCGAGAGCACCGGCACGCCGAGCTCCGCCGCTCGCTCCGGCATCGACTTCTCGTCGGTGTAGTCCTCGAAGGCGTCGTGCGAGCCCGAGTAGGAGGCGTAGGTCATCTGCTTGACGTCCTCGACGAACTCGTCGGGGACGTCGAAGCCGGGGGCGAAGGCGACCTCGAGCCCGTCGCGGATCGAGAAGTCCGGCTTGACGCGCCACAGCGCCTCGCCAATCAGCGGCTGGAAGGGCAGCTCGCCGATGAACCCGACGTCGCCGTAGTCGAGGTCGGGAATGGTGTCGACGATGACCACGCGGCCGACGAGCCGCGGCGAGCGCTCGGCGAGCGCCACCGCGATCGGGCCGCCGAGCGAGTGACCGACGACGGTCGCGTCGCGCACTCCGAGCCGGCCGAGCGCCTCGGCTACGAGCGCCGCCTGGCTCTCGATCGAGTAGCCGGACTTCGGCTTCTCCGAGCCGCCGTGGCCGAGCAGGTCCAGGGCGACGACCCGGTGGTCGGCTTCCAGCCGCGGGA
>DASWMG010000318.1:0-5481 GCA_036399875.1 Solirubrobacterales bacterium | reverse complement strand
ACACACGCGGACTGTACGCGCAACCGCCCGCCCGCCGCCGCCGCGACGCCTACGCGATCAGCGGGATGATGAGAATCGCGACGATGTTCGCGACCTTGATCATCGGGTTGATCGCGGGGCCGGCGGTGTCCTTGTAGGGGTCGCCGACCGTGTCGCCAGTGATCGAGGCCGCATGCGCCTCCGAGCCCTTGCCGCCGAACTCGCCATCCTCGATCAGCTTCTTGGCGTTGTCCCAGGCGCCGCCGCCGGCGGTCATCGAGATCGCGGCGAAGAGGCCGACGACGATGACGCCGATCAGGAGGCCGCCGAGCGCGTCGACGCTGAGCAGGCCGACGATGACCGGGATCACGATCGGGATCAGCGAGGGAAGGATCATCTCCTTCTGCGCCGCGGCCGTCACGATCGCAACGGTTTTGCCGTACTCGGGCTTTTCGGTGCCCTCCATGATCCCGGGGTGATCGCGGAACTGCTGGCGAACCTGTTCGACAACCTGGCCGCCGGCCCGGCCGACCGCCTCGATCGCGAAGGCGGAGAACAGGTAGACCATCATGCCGCCGATGATCAGCCCGATCAGCACGTCCGGAGTCGAGAGGTTGAAGAGGTTGCCCAGGTCGTAACCGGCGGGCGCCTCGGCTTCGAGCTCGAACTTGAACGCCGCGAACAGCACCAGGGCCGCCAGGGCGGCGGAGCCGATCGCGTAGCCCTTGGTCACCGCCTTGGTCGTGTTGCCGACCGCGTCGAGCGGGTCGGTCACATTGCGCACGTCCTCGGGCAGGTCGGCCATCTCGGCGATGCCGCCCGCGTTGTCGGTGATCGGCCCGAAGGCGTCGAGGGCGACGATCAGACCGCAGAGCGAGAGCTGCGCCATCACGGCGACGCCGATCCCGTAGATCCCGGCGAGCTCGTTGGCGGCCAGGATCGCCAGTGCCAGCACCAGCGCCGGCGCGGCGGTGGACTGGAAGCCCTGCGCCAGCCCCTGAATGATGTTCGTGGCGTGACCGGTTTGCGACGCTTCGGCCGTCGTCCGGACCGGGCGGAAGCGGGTCGACGTGTAGTAGTCGGTGATCACGAACAACAGCGCGGTGACGGCGACGCCGATCACGGCGCACAGCCAGAGGTCGGTGGTGCTGACCGCGTCGGCGCCGGCCGCCAGGCCGAAGTCGACCGCTTCGCTCATCAGCCAGTCGGTGATCGGGTAGAAGGCGGCGATCGAGAGGACGCCGGAAACGATCATGCCGGTGTAGAGCGCGCCCTCGACGCGGTCGGTCTTGGTCCGCACCGCGAGCGCCCCGATGATCGAGGCGATGATCGCGACTCCGCCGAGGACCAGTGGGTAGATCGCGACCTCACGCATGAAGTCGCCGCCGGAGCCGGTGAAGGTGAGGACGCCGAGCAGCATCACGGCGACCGAGGTGACCGCGTAGGTCTCGAACAGGTCGGCGGCCATGCCGGCGCAGTCGCCGACGTTGTCGCCGACGTTGTCGGCGATCACCGCCGGGTTGCGCGGGTCGTCCTCCGGAATCCCGGCCTCGACCTTGCCGACCAGGTCGGCGCCGACGTCGGCGGCCTTGGTGAAGATGCCGCCGCCGAGCCGGGCGAAGACCGAGATCAGCGAGCCGCCGAAGCCGAGCCCGACCAGCGCGTCGACCGCGTGCTTGTCGGAGACGTCGGTGGCGACGAGGATGCCGTAGTAGCCGGCGACGCCGAGCAGCGCCAGGCCGACGACGAGCATGCCGGTGACCGAGCCGCCCTTGAAGGCGACGTCGAGCGCCGGCGGGACGCCGCCGCGGGCGGCCTCGGCGACGCGCGAGTTGGCCCGCACCGAGAGGTTCATCCCGATGAAGCCGGCGGCGCCGGAGAGGACACCGCCGATCACGAAGCCGATCGCGGTCTGCTCGTCCTGAAGGATCCAAAGCAGGATCGCGATCGGGACGGCAACCGCCGCGATGATCGCGTACTGGCGGTTCAGGTAGGCGCGGGCGCCTTCCTGCACGGCCCCCGAGATCTCCTGCATGCGGTCATTGCCCGGTGAGCGCTTCAGCAGGCTCTGGGTGATGAGAAGTCCGTATAGAACGGCGGCGCCGGCGCATACGAGCGCAACGACAACTCCGTAGTCGGTCAAGAATTCGGTCAAGTTCGGTTCCTCCGGTGGATTTAGCGGCGCGGGAGTCTATATATGGGCGCGGATACCGCGCTGCGACGCGGTTTTCAGTGGCGGCGCACATGCGCCGCCGCGGTCCTCAGGCCGCCTGCCGCGCCCCCGCGTAGGTGCGCCGGGTCTCGGCGACCGCGTCGCGGTAGATGTCCTCGATCGAGATGCCGGCGTCGAGCGCCTCGCGCGCCCGCTGCGCCCCGTTGCGCTCCGGCAGCGCCACGTCGATGCCAAGCTGCGAACGAGCCGGCTCGGTCCAGGCGAGCAGCCCGTCGAGCACCTCGCTCATCTCCAGCTCGCGGCCGCGCCGGAAGTCGATCTGCTTGCCGTCCCTGCCGTGGCGGATCGCCCGCCAGAGGTTCTCCTCGATCTCGTTGTCGCGCAGCGGGCCGCCGCCGCCCTCGTAGCCGCGCTCGTCGTAGTCGAGCGCCGTCTGGGCGATGCAGGCGGCGATCAGGCCGGCGACCGCGAACGACTCCTCGCCGCGCGTCTGCGCGTCGCAGATCCGCACCTCGACCGTGCCGAACTTGTGGTGCGGCCGCACGCTCCACCACAGCTGCGTCGACTCGACCACGCTGCCGAGGCGCTCCAGCGTTCCGGTGAAGTCGGCGTAGCCCTGCCAGTCGCGGAAGGGGCTGGGCACGCCGCAGCGCGGAAAGGTGCGGGTGAAGATCTCGGTGCGGACGCTGTGCAGCCCGGTGTCGCGGCGGTCAAGGAAGGGCGAGTTGGCGGAGGCCGCCAACAAGGGGGGCAGCAGCTCGCGCAGCCAGTCGCAGACGGCGATCGCGCGGTCGGAGCCCCGCACCCCCATGTGCACGTGGAGGCTCCAGGTGTTGTTGCGCTGCGCCACCCAGCCCAGTTCGTGGCGCAGGCGGTTGTAGTGCGGGGTGTCGATGATGCGCTGGTCGAGGTAGTTGGCCCAGGGATGGGTGCCCGTCGCCCCCAGCGCCAGGCCCATCCCTTCGACCAGCTCGAAGAGACGCGCCCGCCGCTCCCGCTGCGCCTCGACAGCCGCCGCGAAGTTCTCGGACCGGCCGGAGCGGATCTCGACCTCGGAGGCGATCAGCTCGCCCGCCGCCGACTCGGCCAGGACGTCGTCCTTCTGGGCGGCGGCGTGGACGTCCTCGAAGCGGTGCTCCAGCTCGAGCGTGCCCGGGTCGAGGATCGCGAACTCCTCCTCCAGGCCGATCGTGAAGTCGGTGGAGGACTCGAATCGCTCCCGCGCGAGGTCGAGGTCCAGGGACAATGAACTAGGTCAGGTAGAAGTACAGGGCGTAGAGCAGGTCTACGGCGGGGCTAGAGGTGTGGACCGTCACCTCCGGCGGCACCTGGAGGAGCTGCTCGGAGTAGTTGAAGATGATCTTGACTCCGGCCTCGACGAGTCGGTCGGCGACGGCCTGCGCGGCGCCGGCGGGGACAGCGAGTACGCCAACCACGATCTCCTGCTCGGCCACGACGCCCTCCAGCTCGCCAAAATCGCGCACGACGAGGTCGCCCACCTCTGTGCCCACCACGCCGGGGTCGATGTCGAACATCGCCACCACCTGGAAGCCGTGGTCGGCGAAGATGTCGGAGCTGGCGATCGCCTGGCCGAGGTTGCCGGCGCCGAACAGGGCGATGTTGTGCTGACCGGAGGTGCGCAGGATCTTGCGGATCTCGGCGACCAGCGAGTCGACGTTGTAGCCGACGCCCCGCTTGCCGAACTTTCCGAAGCCCGACAAGTCGCGCCGGATCTGGGTCGGATTGATGTGGGTGTAGTCGGAGAGTTCCTGCGAGGAGATCGTGTCGCGGCCCATCTTGCGCGCCTGCGTAAGGACCTGGAGGTAGCGCGACAGCCGCGCCGCGACGCCGAGCGAGAGCCGCTCGCCCTCGGCGATCAGCCCGTTTGGCACCTCACGCTCCTCGACCGCCGGCTCGATCATCGACCCTCACAGTATCGAGCCGTGCCCGCAGCGCCGCCTCGTCGAGGACCAGCTCGGAGACGAACTCTCCGTCGACCTCGACCACCGGGATGCGCTCCAGCAGGCGCTTGAAGAGCAGTTCCTCGCTCTCGATGTCGACCTCGCGCAGCTCGAAGCGGTAGCCGTCGGCGCGCAGGGCGACGATCGCGTCGAGCGCCTCGTCGCAGAGGTGGCAGCCCGGCCGCGAGTAGACGACGACCTGCGGGGAACGGCCGTCGTTCACGCGGCGAGCGGCGGCCGCCGCGTGGCAAAGGCGTCGTAGTCGAGGTAGTCGGGGTACGGAAGGCGGGGCGCGAAGCGCGCCGCGGAGCCGATCATCGCGGCGTTGTCGGTGCACAGCGGCAGCGGCACCAGCTTCAAACGCACGCCGCGCTCCTCGCAGAGGGCCGCGACGGCCTCGCGCAGCGGGCCGTTGGCGGCGACCCCTCCGCCCAGCGCCACGGCCTCCCAGGGGCCCCGGTCGAGCGCGCGCTTCAGCTTCGCGATCAGCTGGCCGACCACGGCGGCCTGGAAGCTCGCCGCCAGGTCGGCCCGTCGCTCCGCCACCCCCTCCTCGCCGAGGTCCCGGCAGAGGTAGACGAGCGCGGTCTTGAGGCCGCTGAAGCTGAAGTCGAGCCCCGGGTCGCGGCTCATCGCAACCGGCAACTCGAACGCTCCGGGATCGCCTCCCTCCGCGACCCTCTGGACGGCCGGGCCGCCGGGGTAGCCGAGCCCGAGCAGCCGCGCGACCTTGTCGAACGCCTCGCCGGCGGCGTCGTCGAGCGTCTGGCCGAGCACCTCGTGGCCCCCGTGATCCGTCACCCCGGCCAGGAGCGTGTGACCGCCGCTCGCGACGAGGCAGAGGAACGGCGGCTCGAGCGGCTCGGGAGCGAGGAAGTTGGCGGCGACGTGCCCCTGGAGGTGATCGACCGGGATCAGCGGCAGCCGTCGCGGCGCGGCGATCGCCTTGGCGCTACTGAGCCCGACCAGCAACGCGCCGATGAGACCTGGGCCCGCGGTGACGGCGACCGCCTCGACGTCGGCGAGCGTCACACCCGCCTCGGCGAGCGCCGCCTCGACCACCGGCGTCGTCAGCTCGAGGTGGTGGCGCGAGGCGACCTCGGGCACGACCCCCCCGAAGCGCTCGTGCGCGGCCGCCTGCGAGGAGATCACGTTGGAGAGGATCCGCGGCCCGTCGACGACGGCGGCGCAGGTGTCGTCGCAGGAGGTCTCGATCGCGAGAATCACTTCAGTCCAGCCACCTCAGTCCAACCACATGATCAGGGCGTCCTCGCCGTTGTCCTGGTAGTAGCGAGGGCGGACGCCGGCGGACCGGAAGCCGAGCCGCTCGTACATCGAGATCGCGTCCCGGTTGGAGACCCGCACCTC
>DASWMG010000317.1:0-1563 GCA_036399875.1 Solirubrobacterales bacterium | reverse complement strand
CCGAGGTCGAAGTAGAAGGTGGCTCTAGGCGTGGGTGGCCCAGCCATCCACTGCCCTTGCCGCGTCCAGGATCGCCTCTGAGATCGTCGGGTGGGGGTGGACGATCCGGGCCAGCTCCTGGTAGCCGCCCTCGAGCGCCATCGTCGCGACCAGCTCGGCGATCATGTCGCAGGCCCGGTTGCCGACCACATGGGCGCCGAGGATCTCGCCGTACTTGGAGTCGACGACCAGCTTGACCAGGCCTTCTTTGTCGTCGTAGACGGTCGCGGCGCCGACCCCGCCCAGCTTCAGTTTGCCGACCTTGACCTCGTGGCCGGCCTCCTTCGCGGCGGCCTCGGTCAGCCCGACGCTCGCGACCTGCGGTTGGCAGAACGTCGCCCCCGCGATCAGGTTCTGGTCGACGGCGTGGGTCTCGGCGCCGGCAGCGTGCTCCACGGCGACGACGCCCTCCTCGGAGGCCTTGTGCGCGAGGGCCTTCGCGTTCACCAGGTCGCCGATCGCGTAGACCTTCTCGTTCGAGGTGCGCTGATGCTCGTCGACCTCGACTTTGCCGCGCTCGGTCAGCTTCACCCCGGCCTCATCGAGGTTCAGCCCCTCGACGTCGGGGGCGCGGCCGCCGGCGACGCAGAGGTAGTCGACCTCGGCCGACTCGCCCCCGTAGGTGAACTTGACCGAGCCCTCGCCGGCCTCGACGTTCTCGACCGGAGTGCCGGTGGAGATCGTGATGCCCTGCTTCTTGAAGGTGCGCTCGACCACCCGCGCCATGTCCTTGTCCTCGGCGGGGAGGATCTGGTCGAGCATCTCGATCAGCAGGACCTCGGTGCCGAAGCGCGCGTACGCGGAGGCGATCTCGCAGCCCGAGGCGCCCGCGCCGACCACCGCGATCCGCTCCGGCCGCTCGTCGAGCGACCAGGCGCCCCAGGTGTCGACCACCCGGCCGCCGAACTCGGTGCCGGGAATCGGCAGCGCCACCGAGCCGGTCGCGAGCACGACCGTCCCTGCCTCGTAGGTCTCCTCGCCGACCCTGACGTTGCCCTCGGCAGTCAGCGAGCCGGCGCCCTCGATCCAGGTCACCTTGTTTTTGTCCCAGAGCATCTTCACGCCGCCCGAGAGCGATTCGGACACCGAGGCACGGCGGGCGTGCAGCGCCTCCCAGTCGAGCGAGGCGCCCTCGACCTTCACGCCGAGCTCGGCGCTGTTGCGCGCCTCGTCGTAGACGTCGGCGGTGCGGAGGATCGTCTTCGCCGGGATGCAGGCGTAGTTGAGGCAGCGGCCACCGGGCTTGTCGCGCTCGACGACGGCCGTTTTGCGGCCGAGTTGCGCCGAGCGAATCGCGGCCACGTAGCCGCCTGGGCCGCCGCCGATGACGATCGTGTCGAACGATTCCGGCACTACGGGTGAGCCTATAGAACCGCCGATTCGGGACGAGCTCGCTCGCGGCGGACTATCTCTTGAAGACTTTCGGTTGGCACGCCCGGAACGGCTGGCGGCGGTTGAGCAGGCAGCGGACCCCGAAGCGGCGGATCGTGTAGCGGTAGTTGTAGACGGAGCCTTCGCGGGGCA
>DASWMG010000316.1:0-1781 GCA_036399875.1 Solirubrobacterales bacterium | reverse complement strand
TGGAGCTGGGTCTGCCGCCCAACGCCGGCCTCGGCATCGGGGTCGACCGCCTGGCCATGCTGCTGGGCGGCCTGTCCTCGATCCGGGAGGCGCTGGCGTTCCCGCAGCTCCGGCCGGAGGAGCTGTGACGGCCCGTCAAGTCCCGGCGGCAACCGCCGATGAAGCGGAGACGAATTCGGGAACAGGACCCGGCGCCGGGGCGTTGTCGAGGTAGACCAAGAGCGTCCCTGGACGTCCTGCAACTCCCGTACGGGGCGTCGGAGGGCCAGGTGTATAGTCGATTGGCGGCAAGGAACCGCTGCCGCCGTATCCCTGGGGGTTTGGCATGTTTGAGCGCTTCACCGACCGGGCTCGACGGGTCGTCGTGCTCGCGCAGGAGGAGGCTCGGCTCCTCAATCACAACTACATCGGCACCGAGCACATCCTGCTCGGGTTGATCCACGAGGGCGAGGGGGTCGCCGCCAAGGCGCTCGAGTCGCTCGGCATCTCGCTGGAGGCCGTCCGGGCCCAGGTCGAGGAGATCATCGGCCAGGGCCAGAGCGCGCCCACCGGGCACATCCCCTTCACCCCCCGAGCCAAGAAGGTCCTGGAGCTGTCGCTGCGCGAGGCGCTGCAGCTCGGCCACAACTACATCGGCACCGAGCACATCCTGCTCGGCCTCATCCGTGAGGGCGAGGGCGTCGCCGCCCAGGTCCTCGTCAAGCTCGGCGCGGACCTCAACCGCGTCCGCCAGCAGGTCATCCAGCTGCTGTCCGGCTACCAGACCGGGCAGGAGAAGACGGCCTCCGGCGGTCCGCAGGAGGGCACGCCCTCGGGCTCGCTCGTGCTCGACCAGTTCGGCCGCAACCTCACGCAGGCCGCCCGGGAGGGCAAGCTCGACCCGGTCATCGGGCGCGAGAAGGAGATCGAGCGGGTCATGCAGGTGCTGTCCCGCCGCACCAAGAACAACCCCGTCCTCATCGGCGAGCCCGGCGTCGGCAAGACCGCCGTCGTCGAGGGCCTCTCGCATGCCATCGTCAAGGGCGAAGTGCCCGAGACCCTCAAGGACAAGCAGCTCTACACACTCGACCTGGGCGCCCTCGTGGCCGGCTCGCGCTACCGCGGCGACTTCGAGGAGCGGCTGAAGAAGGTCCTCAAGGAGATCCGCACCCGCGGCGACATCATCCTGTTCATCGACGAGCTGCACACGCTCGTGGGTGCGGGTGCCGCCGAGGGCGCGATCGACGCGGCGAGCATCCTCAAGCCCATGCTGGCCCGCGGCGAGCTGCAGACGATCGGCGCGACCACGCTCGACGAGTACCGCAAGCACGTCGAGAAGGACCCGGCGCTGGAGCGGCGCTTCCAGCCGATCCAGGTGCAGGAGCCGTCGCTCGCGCACACGATCGAGATCCTCAAGGGCCTGCGCGACCGGTACGAGGCGCACCACCGCGTCTCGATCACCGACTCGGCGCTCGTCGCCGCCGCGACTCTCGCCGACCGGTACGTCAACGACCGGTTCCTTCCCGACAAGGCGATCGACCTCATCGACGAGGCCGGTGCCCGGCTCCGGATCCGCCGCATGACCGCCCCGCCGGACCTGCGCGAGTTCGACGAGAAGATCGCCCAGACCCGCCGCGAGAAGGAGAGCGCGATCGACGCGCAGGACTTCGAGAAGGCGGCCGCCCTGCGGGACACCGAGAAGAAGCTCCTCGCGGCCAAGGCCGAGCGCGAGAAGCAGTGGAAGGCCGGCGACATGGACGTCGTCGCCGAGGTCGACGAGGAGCTCATCGCCGAGGTCCTCG
>DASWMG010000315.1:0-2034 GCA_036399875.1 Solirubrobacterales bacterium | reverse complement strand
TCCCGCGGGCGCCCACCTTGCGGCCCTCGGCGTCGACCGCGCCCAGGGCCTCGCAGGCGTCCTCGAGGATGCCGAGCCCGCGCCGCTGCGCGATCGCCTCCAGCTCGGCCATCGCCGCCGGGTAGCCGAAGATGTGGACCGGCAGGATGCCGGCGCTGCGCTCGCCGAGCGCCGCCTCAACCGCGGCGGGGTCGAGGTCGCGCGTCTCTGGATCGACGTCACAGAAGATCGGCTTGGCGCCCTCGTAGAGCAGGCAGTTGGCGGAGGCGACGAAGCTGAAGGGACTGGTCAGGACCTCGTCGCCCGGACCCCAGCCGAGCGCCCGCACGCCGAGGTGCAGCGCCGTGGTGCCGCTGGAGACCGCGACCGCGTCCTCGACCCCGAGCCAGGCGGCGAACTCGCGCTCGAAGCGCTCGCCCATCGGCCCCAGCGAGAGGCGACCGGAGCGCAGCACCTCCAGCGCCAGCTCCTCCTCGCGGGCGCCGATCTCCGGGCGCGCGAGGGGGATCGACTCGGACACGCGCGTCAGCCTATTGCGCGCCGTCCCGGCCCGGTCCACCCGAGCGCGGCTGGAAGGCGTACTCAAGCGAGTCGACCAGCGCCTCCCACGACGCCTCGATGATGTTCTCCGAGACGCCGATCGTCCCCCACTCGCGCTCGTCGCCGGTCGAGTCGAGCAGGACCCGGGTGACGGCGCCGGTGCCGTGGCTCTCGTCGAGGATGCGCACCTTGTAGTTGGTCAGCTCGACCTGCGCGAGGTCGGGGTAGTGCTCGGTGAGCGCCTTGCGCAACGCCTTGTCGAGCGCGTTGACCGGCCCGTTGCCGACCGCCCAGCAGACGTGGCGCTCGCCGTCGACGTGGACCCGGATCGTCGCCTCGGTCTCGGCCTCGCCGCTTTCCTTTTTCGAGGTGATGACCCGGTAGCTCTCCAGCCTGAAGAGCGGCGTGTAGTCGCCGGCGGCGCGCCGCAGCAGCAGCTCGAAGGAAGCCGGCGCCGCCTCGTAGTGGTAGCCGCGGTGCTCGCGCTCCTTGAGCAGCTCGACCGCGCGCGCCGTCGCGGCGTCGTCCATCTCGACGCCGAGCTGCTTTGCCTGGGCGCGGATCGTCCCCTTGCCCGAGAGCTCCGAGGGGGTGCTCTCGCTCTGGTTGCCGACCAGGCTCGGGTCGACGTGCTCGAAGGTGCGCGGGTCCACCTCGACCGCGGCTCCGTGCATCCCCGCCTTGTGGGTGAAGGCGTGCCAGCCGACGTAGGCCTGCGAGGGGTCCGGCGGCATGTTGCAGAGCTCGTCCACGTAGTGCGAGGTGCGTGACAGGCTCCCGAGCTGTTCGTCTGAGACGACCTCGAAGCCCATCTTCAGCTGCAGCGCGGGCAGGATCGAGGCCAGGTTGGCGTTGCCGCAACGCTCGCCGTAGCCGTTGAGGGTCCCCTGCACGAGGCGGGCGCCCGCTTCGACCGCGGCGAGCGAGTTGGCGACCCCACAGGCGGCGTCGTCGTGGGTGTGGATGCCCACTTCGGCGCCGCCGCCGAGTGCCTCGACGACCGCCGCGGTCGTCTCGCCGACGAAGCCGGGCAGGCTGCCGCCGTTGGTGTCGCAGAGGGTGACGTTCTCGGCGCCCGCCTCGGCGGCGGCGCGCACGCATTCGAGCGCATAGCCCGGGTCGTCGCGGTAGCCGTCGAAGAAGTGCTCGGCGTCGTAGACAACGCGCTTGCCGGCGCCGTGGCAGAAGGCGACCGAGTCGGCGATCATCGCCAGGTTCTCCTCGGCCGAGGCCTTGATCACCTTCTCCAGGTGCAGCCCCCAGCTCTTGCCGACCAGGCAGACGACGTCGGCGAAGGTCCCGACCAGCACCGCGAGGGCCTCGTCGTCGGAGGCGCGGGTGTCGCGGCGCCGGGTCATGCCGAAGGCGCAGACCGTCGCTTGGTCGAGCTCCAGCTCGGCGAGCCGGGCGAAGAACTCGGCTTCCTTGGGGTTCGAGCTGGGGAAGCCGGCCTCGATGAAGTGGACGCCGAGCCGGTCGAGGGCCTGGGCGACC
>DASWMG010000314.1:0-5177 GCA_036399875.1 Solirubrobacterales bacterium | reverse complement strand
TGACCCAGTTCGAGCTGGCGACGGCGGCCACCTTCGTCGCCTTCGCGGCCGCGCGCGTCGAGGTAGCGGTCGTCGAGGCCGGTCTCGGCGGCAGGCTCGACGCGACCAACACGATCCCCTCACGGCTGACGGTCCTGACGTCGGTCGGGCTCGACCACACCGAGTGGCTGGGGGAGAGCGAGGAGGAGATCGCCGCCGAGAAGCTCGCCGTCCTGCGCGATCACACGACTCTCGTGGTCGGGCGCGTCAGCCCGGCGGTCGCGGAGTTGGCCGCGCGCGCCGCGGCCGAGCGCGCCGCCCGGCTCGTCGTCGCCCCCGAGGACCCCGGCGCGGAGGTCGCGCTGCGCGCGCCCGGTCGCTACCAGCGGCGCAACTTCGCGCTCTCCTGCTCGGCGGCTGAAGCGTTCCTCGGCCGGAGCCTGGAGCCGGAGCCGGTCGTCGCAACGGCCGCGGCGGTCACGGTGCCGGGCCGGCTGGAGCAGATCGCCGACGACCCGCCGACCTTCCTCGACGCCGCCCACAACCCCGACGGCGCCGCCGCTCTCGCCGAGGCGCTCGCCGACCTCTCGCTCCCTTCCGTTCGCACTTTGTCGGGCATAGGCCGACAAAGTGCGAACGGAACGCCGGTGGTCGCGGTCCTCGCCGTCCTCGCCGAAAAGGACGCGGCGGCGATGGCACGCGCCTTGGCCCCCGCGGTCGACCGAGCCGTCTGCACCGAGATCTCGATCGCGCGCCCCTCGCTGGCAGCTTCCGATCTGGCGGTGGCGTGCGAGGCCGCCGGCATCGCCGCCGAGGCCGAGCCGAACCTCGCCGCCGCGATCCAACGCGGTCGGGCTCTCGCCGCCGAGATCGGCGGCGTCCTTGTCGTCACCGGCTCTCACTACACCCTGGCGCCGGCGAGGGCTGCCTTGCGCCCTTGACGGAGGCGGCTCGTCGCGCTTTTGGTATGCGAGGATTCGCACGTGGACCGCAGCGCCGGATCTGAACTCCTCTCGATGATGGGCCTGGTTGCCGCGGTCGTCGCCGCCGTGATCCTCGTCTTCTTTGGGCTCGGTTACCTCTTCGGCAGGCTTTTTCTCTAGCGCGGCGAATACACTGCCCGCCCCCCGCGGGGCCCCCCTAAAGCCATGGCACTAGCGATCTTCGGCATCAGCAACGACGGCCTCAACCTGGTCGTCAACCTCCTCGTCCTCATGCTGGTCGTGGTGTGGCTGGCGCTGATCGTCTACACCTACCTCGACGCCAAGCGCCGCATCTCCGACTCCTTCCTGGTCGGCTGCGCGACGCTCGCCTCCTTCATCCCGTACCTGGGCACCGCCGTCTACGCCATCGTCCGGCCGCCGGAGTTCCTCGAGGACGCCCACGAGCGCGAGCTGGAGATAAAGGCGGCCGAGCTGCGCGTGCGCCAGCTCGAAGAGCTGACCTGCCAGGGCTGCGGCTACCCGATCGAGAAGTCCTACCTGCGCTGTCCCCAGTGCGAGCGCCGACTGAAGGACCCCTGCTCGAGCTGCGGCAAGCCGGTCGACTCGCGCTGGGCGCTGTGCCCGCACTGCGAAACGCCGCTCGCCGGCCGTCGCGAGTCGCGCCGTCGTGAGCCGGCGGGGCGCCGTAAGTCGGCCGAAGGCCGAGCCGAGCGCTCCGCTGCCGCCGAGCCGCAAGAGCCTTCCAAGCCGAAACGACCGCAAAGGAGCCCCAGCCGTGAGCCGGACCCTGATCCTCGTCAAGCCTGACGCCTTCGAGCGCGCCCTCACCGGCGAGGTTCTCGCCCGCTTCGAGCGCAAGGGGCTGCGGATCGCAGCGCTGAAGTCGATGCGTGCGGACGAGTCGATCGCCAACGAGCACTACGCCGAGCACCGCGAGAAGCCGTTCTTCGGCGAGTTGGTCGAGTTCATCACCGGCGGCACCCTGGTCGCGGCGGTGCTGGAGGGCACCGAAGCCGTCGCCGCTGCCCGCCAGCTGATCGGCGCGACCAACCCGGTCGAGGCCGCCCCCGGCTCCATCCGCGGCGACTTCGCGCTCGAGGTCACCTTCAACATGGTCCACGGCTCGGACTCCGACGAGTCGGCCGAGCGCGAGATCGGCATCTGGTTCCCCGAGCTGTCCTGAAGGTCACGCTCGCATCCGGGTCTCCGCAGCGCCGGGAGATCCTTCAGAAGCTCGAGGTGAAGTTCGATGTCGTCGTGCCTGGCGTCGAGGAGCTGTCGGGGGGAGATCCGGAGCATGAGGTGGTCGAGAACGCACGGATGAAGGCCAACGCGGTTGCCGCTGACGCCGCTCGCGCGGGTGGCGTCGCAGGGGGGACCGCCCCTGAGGACGCTTTCGCGACCGGAGGGGGTGGTGGGTCCCCTGCGGCGACAGGACCCGCGCGCCTGGTCCTCGCGTGTGACACGGATGTTGTCCTGGACGGGAAGGCTCTCGGGAAGCCGGAAAGTGAGACGGAGGCGCGCGAATTCCTCGATCGCATGTCGGGACGCGCGCACACGGTGATGAGCGGGCTCGTCGTCTTGGTGGATGGAGAAGAGCGCAGCGGGCTTGAAAAGAGCACCGTTGTCTTCAAGGAGTTGAGCGATGCCGAGAAGGAGCGCTACGTGCGCTTCGGCGAGTGGGAAGGCCGCTCTGGCGGCTATGCGATTCAGACGCTTGGGTCGACGCTGGTGGAGCGGCTGGAGGGGAGCGTTTCGAACGTGGTGGGGCTGCCGGTGGGCCTGCTGGTCGAGCTGGCGCCGGTGCTGCTCGGACGCGGCTGAAACATCTCGCCCGAGCCCCTTGAACCGTTTGGGATGATTTGCGGCGCATTCCCGGCAAATCACGGATGGGTCTCTTCAGCTCTCTCACCCGACTAGGCGGCCGCGACATGGCGGTTGACCTCGGTACCGCCAACACGCTCGTCTACGTGCGCGGTCGCGGCATCGTGCTCTCCGAGCCCTCGGTGGTCGCGATCGACTCGCGCAACGGCCAGGTGCACGCGGTCGGCGCCGAAGCGAAGCGGATGCTCGGCCGAACCCCGGGCACGATCACCGCGATTCGCCCGCTCAAGGACGGCGTCATCGCCGACTTTGACGTGACCGAGCAGATGCTGCGCCACTTCATCAAGCGGGTCCACTCGAACCGCTTCGCCCATCCGCGCGTCGTCGTCTGCGTCCCCTCGGGGGTCACCGGCGTCGAGAAGCGCGCCGTCGAGGAGGCCTGCCTCGCCGCCGGCGCCAAGGAGGCCTACCTGATCGAGGAGCCGATGGCCGCCGCGATCGGCGCCGGCCTACCCGTCGCCGAGCCCGTCGGCTCGCTGATCGTCGACGTCGGCGGCGGCACCACCGAGGTGGCGGTGATCTCGCTCGGCGGGATCGTCGTCTCGCAGTCGATCCGGATCGGCGGCGACGAGCTCGACGAGGCGATCGTCAACCACTGCAAACACCGCTACAAACTGGCGATCGGAACCCAGACCGCCGAGGAGGTCAAGCTGGAGGCGGGCTCCGCCGCGCCCCTGCCCGAGGAGGTCGAGGTCGACATCCGGGGCCGCGATCTCGTCTCCGGCCTGCCGAAGACGATCACGCTCGGTTCGGCCGAGGTCCGCGAGGCCCTCGACGAACCGGTCAGCCACATAGTCGAGGCGGTCAAGGACACGCTCGACCGCACTCCGCCCGAGCTGGCGGGGGACATCATGGGCCGAGGGATCACCCTTGCCGGGGGCGGCGCGCTCCTGCAAGGACTCGAACAGCGCCTGCGCGACGAGTGCGAGATGCCGTGTCAACTGGCAGAGTCGCCGTTGACGTGCGTGGCGGTCGGCTCCGGCCTCTCGCTGGAGGAGTTCGAGACCATCCACCGCGCCAGCAAGATGAACTCGGGAGTGCCCCGTGTCGCTTGAGACGAGTTCTCGGGGCCACTCCGCAAACTTCCCGAACTTAGGCCACCGACGTGTATCGGAAACAGGTACGCCGCCGTAGGGCGGTCCTCGCGCTCCTCATAGTCAGCTCGTTCCTTCTGCTGACGCTGACCTACGGGCAGGCGCCGGGCGGCGTCCAGCAGGGAATCGGCAGCCTCTTCAACCCGGCCGCGGACGTCGCCGACCGGGCGCTGAAGCCCGCCCGCGACCTGGTCGGTTGGTTCGACGAGACCTTCGAGGCGCGCGGCGAAAACGAGCGCCTGCGCGACGAACTGGCCGACACCCGCAAGGAGGCGGTGGCGGGGCAGGCCGCGCTCAGCGAGAACACCCAGTTGCGCAAGCTCGTCAAGCTCGACCGCAGCCCGGTGATCGCCTACTCCACCTTCGAGCCGGTCACCGGCCGGGTAATCGCCCGCTCGCCGATCGTCTGGCACTCGGCGGTGACGATCGACCTCGGCCGCGACGACGGCGTGCGGGTCGACGACCCGGTCGTCAGCGGCGACGGCCTGGTCGGGCGGATCGCCTCGGTGCAGGGCGGTTCGGCCCAGGTGACGCTGCTGACCGATCACACCAGCGGCGTCTCGGCAAAGGTCCTGCCGGGCGGCGCCCAGGGCCTGGTGCGGCCCGAAGTCGGCGATCCCGAGGACCTCGTCCTCGACTTCATCAAGGCGGCGCGCAACATCGGCGCCGGCCAGGTGGTCGAGACGGCGGGGTGGCGCGCCCCCGGCTTCGCCTCGCTCTATCCGGCCCACCTGCCGATCGGCGAAGTCACCGAAGCCCCGATCGAGGAGCAGGAGGCGAGCCAGCAGGTCCACCTGCGTCCCTACGCCGACCTCGCCAACCTCGACATCGTCCAGGTGCTGACCGGAGGGGCGCGGTGATCGTCACCCCGAAGATCTTCGCCCGGCTCGCGGCGATCGCCCTGCTCGGCGTCCTCCTGCAGGTCTCCTTCTTCTCGCGGGTGACGGTGCTGGGGGTCAGCCCGGACGTGCTGCCGGCGCTCGTCGTCGTGCTCGGCCTGCTCGGCGGCGCGATGACCGGCGCCGTCGCCGGCTTCGCCATCGGCCTGCTGCTAGACGGCTCCCTGGTCGAGTCGCTCGGCGGCTCCTCCCTGGTCCTGCTCGGTGTCGGCTACCTCGCCGGCATGCTGCGGGAACGCTTCGAGCTGCGCGGCGCCCTGATAGCGGCGCTGACCTCTCTGGTCCTGACGATCGTGGCCGAGCTTGGCTTCGCCCTGGTGCAGCTGACGCTCGGCGTCGACGCTCCCGTCAGCCTCCTGATCGTCCGCGACCTCCTG
>DASWMG010000313.1:0-2923 GCA_036399875.1 Solirubrobacterales bacterium | reverse complement strand
CGCTCGCCGAGCGTCCCGACTTCGTCGAGGCGCCCTGCCCCAGGTGCGGATCGCCGGCGCGGCGCGAGACCGACACGCTCGACTGCCACTTCGACGCGCTCTGGCTCTGGGTCCCCGCGGCCGTGCCGCCGGAGGCGCGCGAGACCGAGATGTTCAGCCACCCGGACCTGGAGCGCTGGCTGCCGTCGGAGCGGCTGGTCGCCGGCAACGACAGCGGCAGCTTCGTCTTTGACCAGCGGGTGGTGACCAAGGCGCTGCGGGACATCGGGCCGTTCGCCTTTCTCGCCGACGGCGAGCCGTTCGCCGGCTGTCTCTTCCACGAGATGGTCGTCGCCGACGGGCGCAAGATGAGCAAGCACCTCGGCAACGTGGTCGATCCCGACGAGCTGGTCGGCGAGCACGGCGGCGACACGCTGCGGCTGGCGATCCTCTACGCGGCCGGTCCCGCCAAGGCGCTCAACTGGAACGACGGCGCGATCCGCTTCGCCTCGCGCTTCCTGCGCAACGTCTGGGACTACACGCACGACCGCCACGCCGCCGCGGCGGCGGCGCCGGAGGACGCCGAGGCGGCGGCCGACACCGCCTTCATGCGCGAGCGGCTCGGCAAATGGTGCGACAGCGGCGTCGAGCGGATCACGGCCGACCTGGAGGAGCTGCAGATGCACAAGGCGGTCCGCAACGTGACCCGCCTCTTCGAGCGGATCCAGGACTACGAGAAGCGGATCGTCAAGCGCCGGGGGCAGCTCGACCGCGCCGATTTCGAGGCGCTGCTGGAGGCGCTGACGCTGCTCGCCCGGGTCCTATGGCCCTTCGCGCCGCACGCGGCGGAGCGTCTCCTGATGGCGCTCGGCGAGGAGGACGGACCCGACCTCGGCGGTCCCTGGCCGCTTCCCGAGCGCGAGCGGAGCGCTGTGTAGGCTTTCCGGAGGGTCGGGACCGGGCTGAACTTGCCAAAAAGTTTTTGATCGGTACTTTGGAAACTGCTATACACGCTCGCTCATGGTCGGACGGATAACTGGGAAGAGGAGGAAGCGGTTCGCCAAGGCCGGCGGCCTGCCTTCGCGAGCCCGGAAAGCCGGTCTGGGGCGATGAGCCTCGCGGCCGACCAGCGCACCCGCTCCTGTGCGACGGAGCTGGTCTGCCGTGACTGCGGGCTCCGGCTGCCCCTTCTCGACACGACCTTCAAGTGCCTCGGCTGCGGCCAGGGCCTTGACATCGACTACGACTACGAACTGGCGAAGGCGCGCATCGCCGAGCGCGGAATCGGCGACCGGCCGGCGGAGGCGCGCGAGCTGAACATCTGGCGCTTCGAGGAGCTGCTGCCGATCGTCGACGCGCGCGCCAAGGAGCGGGTCGGCCGCTACAGCGGCCGGACGCCGCTGATCCACGCCGACCGGCTCGGCGCCGAGCTAGGCCTGCGCAAGCTCTACCTCAAGGACGACAGCACCCAGCGGCCCAGCCTCTCCTACAAGGACCGGGTCGTCTCGATGGCCGTGGCCCGTCTGCTGGAGCTGGGCAAGACCGAGATGGGCTGCGTCTCGACCGGCAACGTCGGCACCTCGGTCGCCTCGCTCGGCTCGAAGGCCGGGATCGCCACCTACGTCTTCTACCCGAGCAACATGGAGCGCGGCAAGGCGCGCGCCTGCCGGGCGCTCGGCGCCCAGGTCATCCAGCTCGACGGCAACTACGACGAAGCGAACCGGGCGTGTCGCGAGCTGGCGCTGGCGACCGGCATCCAGTTCACCAACATCACCCTGCGCCCCTTCTACGCCGAGGGGGCGAAGACGACCGCCTATGAGGTGGTCGAGCAGCTCGACTGGGTTTCGCCCGACCACTTCGTGATCCCCGCCGCCGGCGGCACCCTCTCCTCGCGCGTCCACAAGGGGCTGGGGGAGATGGAGACGATCGGCATGGCGGAGACGGCGGAGACCAAGATCCACATCGCCCAGGCGGAGGGCTGCGCACCGATCGCGAGCGCGGTCCTCGACGGCAGCGGCGAGATCGAGCCGCAGACGCCGCACACGGCGGCGCACTCGCTGGCGATCGGCGCCCCGGGCGACGGCCCGCTGGTGGTGGACGCGGTGACGTCGCGCGGCGGCTCGGCGGCGACCGCGACCGACGCCGAGATCTTCGAGGCACTCGACCTGCTCGGCGCCACCGAGGGCATCCTCACCGAGCCGGCCGGCGGCACCACGATTGCGGCGACGATGAAGCTCGCCCAACAGGGCAAGCTCGGCCCCGACGATACTGTCGTCGCGGTGATCAGCGGCAACGGCTACAAGACGCTCGACGAGCATCCCGAGAAGCCCTGGCCCTCGATGGTCGCCTGCGACGTCGAGTCGATGGAGGCGACGCTCAACGAGCTGCGGGCGGCGCCGGCCGGCGCGGCGCAGCCGCTCTAGCGCGAACCGCGACGGCCCCGTCACTCAGCCGAACGCCTGGACGACCACGGTCCGCTCGCGCGGCCGGTCGTCGAAGTCGATCAGGACGAGCTGCTGCCAGGTGCCGAGCGCGAGGCGGCCATCAACGATCGGGACCGCCTCGGAAGGGCCGATCAGCGTCGCCCGCTGGTGCGCGTGCGAGTTGGAGTCGTGGTTGAGCCGGTTGTGCTCGTAATCGCCCTGGGTCGGGATCAAGCGTTCCAGCAGCTCGCGCAGGTCGTGGACGCCGCCGGGCTCGAACTCCATCGTTGCGATCGCCGCCGTCGAGCCGCGCACGAAGGCGAGCGCCTGGCCGTCGACGACGCCTGACTCGGCGACGCAGCGCGCGACTTCGCCCGTGGTGTCGACGACGTCGGCGTCGCCGCTGGTGGAAAAGCGAAGGTGGAAGGTGCGAACTGTCACGTCGGCGACGCTACTGGCCCAGAAACCTTCGAGCCGCCCTGCGGTACCCTCGCAATGAAGTCCGCAAATAGCGCCTTCGT
>DASWMG010000312.1:0-2619 GCA_036399875.1 Solirubrobacterales bacterium | reverse complement strand
GCGCGGGTATTCGCATGGGCGCCCGCTTTTCCTCCCGCCCACCGAAATTGCTAGGAATCAACCGATCCCCTCGCCAGACCTCTTAGACAAGCGGCTGCTCTTCGTGACCGGAAAGGGGGGCGTCGGCAAGACGACGGTCGCCGTCGCCCTCGGCCTCCGCGCCGCCGCCGAAGGCAAGCGCACGATCGTCTGCGAGGTCGCCTCGCAGGAGAACGCCTCGCGGATCTTCGAGCACGCCCAGGTCGGCTTCCACGAGGTCGAGATGGAGGAGAACCTGTGGTCGATTTCGATCGACCCGGACGAGTCGATGCGGGAGTACGTGCTGCTCCAGCTCAAGGTCCGCGCCATGCGTGACATGCTCTTCCGCAGCCGCATCTTCACCTACCTCGCCGCCGCCACGCCGGGCCTCAAGGAGCTGGTGACGATCGGCAAGATCTGGGAGCTCGCCCAGCAGCACCGCAAGGTGAAGGGCGGCCGCGAGTACGACCTGGTGATCGTCGACGCGCCCGCGACCGGGCACGGGATCGGCTTCCTACAGACGCCGCGCACCTTCGCCAGTATCGCCCGGGTCGGGCCGATCCACTCCCAGGCGCTGGAGCTCGACCGGCTGATCACCGACCACGAACACACCGGCACCGCGATCGTGGCCCTGCCGGAGGAGATGCCGGTCAACGAGTCGGCGGCGCTGGAGGCCGAGCTGCGCTCGGAGATCGGCGTCGCCGTCGACCGCGTCTACCTCAACGGCCTCTACCCGGAGCGCTTCTCCAAGGAGGAGGCCGAGCGGCTGGCCGAGGTGGCGGCCGGCGAGAACGGGTCGGTCCGCGCCGCCGCCCGCGCCGCCGTCTCCGAGCACGGCCGCGCCCGCTCGCAGCGCAAGCAACTGGCGCGACTGCGCAAGCGGGTGGAGGCGCCGGTCAAAACCCTCCCCTTCCTCTTCGAGCCCGAGCTCGACGTCGAGGCGACCCGAGCGCTGGCGGAGAAGCTGAGCTGATGACAGCGATCGACGAGATCCTCGCCGACAAGGAGATATGCGTCTGCGCCGGCTCGGGCGGGGTCGGCAAGACGACGACCTCGGCGGCGATCGCGACCGGGATGGCGGCGCGCGGGCTGAAGGTGTGCGTGCTGACGATCGACCCGGCGAAGCGGCTCGCCGACTCGCTCGGCCTGAAGGAGCTCGGCAACGAGGCCAAGCAGGTGGACCCGGCGCTCTTCGAGCGCCACGGGATCGAGATGCACGGCGAGCTCTGGGCGATGATGCTCGACGCCAAGGCCACCTTCGACGAGCTGGTCGCGCGCCAGGCGCCCGACGAGGAGTCGCGCGACCGGGTCCTAAACAACCGCATCTACCAGCAGATCTCCGGCGCGCTTGCCGGATCGCAGGAGTACATGGCGATGGAGAAGCTCTTCGAGCTGCACAGCGAGGGGCAGTTCGACCTGCTCGTCCTCGACACGCCGCCGACCCGCAACGCGCTCGACTTCCTCGACGCGCCGCGCCGCCTCACCCAGTTCATCGAGGGACGCTCGCTGCGCGTCTTCATGAAGCCAACCGGCCTGGCGGCGAAGGTCGCCGGCCGCGGCGCCACGGTGGCGCTCGGCGTGCTGAAGCGGATCGTCGGCTTCGACCTGCTCGCCGACCTGGCCGAGTTCTTCAACGCCTTCAGCGGCATGGTCGACGGCTTCCAGGAAAGGGCGAAGCGGGTCAACTCGCTGCTCGGCGACCCGGGTACGTGCTTCCTGGTCGTCTGCGGGCCGCAGGGCGAGCCGGTCGACGAGGCGGTCTACTTCCACCGCAAGCTGGTCGAGGCGAAGCTGCCCTTCGGCGGCGTGATCGTCAACAAGGTCCACTACCCCGCCGACGGGGCGGGCGGAAACGGCGGCGACCTGGCGGGCACCCTGAGCGAGCGGCTCGGCGACGCCGACCTGGCGGAGCGGGTCGCCGCGAACTTCGCCGACTACCAGGCGCTGGCCGAGCGCGACGCGGCCAACATCAAGCGTCTCGCCGCGGAGCTGCGCACCAAGGGCGTCATCCGCATCCCCTACTTGGACGAGGACGTCCACGACCTCGACGGGCTCACCGAGATCAACCGTTATCTCTTCGCCAGCGCTGAGGAGCGGATAGAGCTCGCCGCTGGCGGTCGCGCCGGCTGACCAAGCAGATCAAGGACGCAGGGAGCGTGGCGTGCTCTGCACGCGAGCGACCGAGGACGCCGAGATGCGCCGGTCAGCCGGTGTGACCGTAATGGTCGTACTTGAGCTCGCGCACGCCCCAGTCCGCGTCCTCGGGGACCGGGAAGAGATGCCGGACGCGCGGCGTGTCGATGCGTTCGCGGTGCGCGACGTCGCCCTCGATCGCGGGGAAGTCGAGCGTGCTCTCCTCGACTCCGACCTCGTCGAGCCAAGGCGTGGCGGCGATCCGGATCTCGTCCTCGGCCGGGATCGGCTCGAGGATGCGGGTGTCTTCCATGCTCTCCTCCTGAGGGGACGATTCGACGCGGTGGACGACCGGCTGGGGAGCCGGATCGAACTCGGGCACAGGCTCCAGGACGGGTTCGGGGTCGGGGTGCGGCTGGGGCAGCTCGATCTCCTCGGCTACGGCAACGTCGGCGTCACCCGCGTCGA